>ONWQ01000257.1 GCA_900321565.1 uncultured Eubacteriales bacterium | reverse complement strand
CGTGTCATACATGCTGACGCCCAGCTGTTCCATGGCCGCCTGGGCCTTGCTGTTGCTGGACATGCGGTTGAGCATGGCGCGCAGGGAGGTGCCGGCCTTCTGGGCCTTGATGCCCGAGTTGGCCAGGATGCCGCTGGCCAGGGCCAGGTCTTCCATGGAGTAGCCCAGGTTACCGGCCATGCTGGCCACATACTTGAAAGTCATACCGAGCTTGGTCAGGTCGGTATTGGAGCCTGTGGCCGTGGCAGTGAGCACATCCGCGAGCCTTCCGGCCTGGTCCGCACCCTCGCCCAGGGCGGTCAGGGAGTCGGCCACAATCCCGGCGGCTTCCTGCAGGTCGCCTGTCCCGGCAACCTCCACCAGGCGCACCAGAGGTTCAATGGCGTCCTCAATGGCCGAGGAATCCCAGCCGGCCATGGCCAGGGCTTCCATGGCCTCCGCGGCCTGCATGGCGCTCAGGCTGGTCTTTTCGCCCAGGTCCAGAGCGGTATCCCTCAGGGACTGCATATGCTCCGCGGCCTCATCCGCACTCATGCCCAGGCCTTCCAGGTTCATGACGGCCCCGACACGGCTCATTTCGGCTTCGAACTCAGATCCGAAGGCATAGATTTCCCGGGCCGCATGCACCAGGGGCCGCGTGAAGGCGGCCGTCAGGCCAAGCCCGGCCAGGGTCTTCCCGATGCCCTGGAACCTGGCGGTGACACGGTCGAGGGCCGCATCCGCCTCCCGGGTTTCCAGCGACATGCTGGCAAAGATCTCACCCACCTGAAGTGCCACGTGTTTTCACCTCCCTGAAGTCCGAAGCACCGGATTCCATTTCCGGAAAGAAAACGGAAGAAATGTTTTGTTTTATGTTTGTTCCCGCAGCCGGCAGAATATGGTACAATTCTTCCCAGTATGACCTGCACACAAGCGAAAGGATGCCGGTTATGCACAGCATCTGCATGCACCCCGGCAGTCCCGGGAGCCCATCACGAAAGAAAAGAAGGAATCAACATGAGACAGACCCTGCAACTGACTTCCTGGCGTTTCTGTCCGGACACGCAAGGGACAAACTGGGAGACGGTCACCGTACCGCATACGTGGAACGCACTGGACGGCCAGAGCGGCGGGATCTATCTGCGCACCTGCGTCATGTACGAAACCACCTTCCGGCGTCCGGCCGGGGATACAATCTATATCCGCTTTGAAGGCGCGAACATCAATACAAACGTATACCTCAACGGCACGCACATCGGGGACCACCGCGGCGGGTACTCCGCGTTCCAGATGGACCTGACCGGGAACCTCCTGGACGGGGAAAACACGTTGCGCGTACTCGTCAGCAATGAAAAGGATGCGGTCTCCTACCCGGCGACCGCGGATTATACCTTCTTCGGCGGGATCTACCGTCCGGTGTCCCTGATCTGCTTCCAGGGCGCGCACTTCAGCATGGAAGAGCATGGTTCCTGCGGCGTGTTTGTGAGACCGCTGCCCGGGGGACAGGTGCACATGGATGCGCATGTCTGCGGCGGTCAGACGCTCCGGGCCTTGGTAGACTCCCCGGACGGTCAGACGGTCTGCACAGGGAACATGCCGGTGCATGGGGACCGGATCTCCATGGACCTCACCGTGGACAGCCCGCTTTTCTGGAACGGCCGGAAGGCGCCGAACCTGTATGTTCTGCATCTCGCGCTGGATGACACGGACGCGCTGGATATCCCCTTCGGGTTCCGGAGTGTGGCGGCCGACGCGGACCGCGGGTTCCTGCTCAATGGACAGCCGTACCCGCTGCACGGGGTTTCCCGACACCAGGACCGGGAGAATCTCGGCTGGGCCATTGGCGAAGCGGAGCACCGGGCAGACATCGGGCTGATCCTGGAGATCGGTGCCAATACCGTGCGCCTGCCGCATTATCAGCAGGCAGATACCGTGCTGGATCTCTGCGACCAGACAGGGCTTGTGGTCTGGGCGGAGACACCGCTCAACAGTGAGTACCTGAAGTCGGAGGAAGCCGACGCGATCATGGAGAATCAGCTGGTGGAAATGATCTGCCAGCTCTACAACCATCCCAGCATCTGTTTCTGGTCCCTGGCCAATGAGATCAGCATCGGCGGTGTGAGTAACGAACTGCTCGCGCTGCTCAGAAAGCTTCAGGAGACAGCCCATACCATGGATCCGGGCCGCATCACCGTCATGGCCAATATGGGTTCCGTGGACCCCGCAAGCCCGCTGTGGCGCATCACGGATGCGTCGTCCGTGAACCAGTACCTGGGCTGGTATGACGGCAGCATGGATGATTACGGACCGTTCCTGGACCGGCTGCACGCTCTCCTGCCGGACCGGCCGCTGGGCCTGAGCGAGTATGGCGCCGAAGCGGTGCTCACATGGCACTCTGACCAGCCCAGATGCATGGACTATACCGAGGAATACCAGGCCCTGGTACACGAAAGCGCCTGGAAGGCGATCTCAGAGCGGCCCTGGCTCATGGGTGCCTGGGTCTGGAACATGTTTGATTTTGCCGCCTGTCACCGGGATGAAGGCGGTGTCCGCGGGCGCAACAACAAGGGACTCATGACCTTTGACCGGAAGACCCGCAAGGATGCCTTCTGGTTCTACAAAGCCTGCTGGAGTGATGAACCCTTCGTTTACATCACCGGGAAACGTTTCCTGAACCGCACGGGCGATACCGTGGATATCAAAGTGTACAGTAACCAGGAGGAAGTCACCCTGTGCTGCGGGGATCAGGAATGGAAACTGAAGGGCAAGCCCGTGTTCCTGTTCCGTAATATTCCCTTTGACGGCACGGAGATGCACCTCACCGCCCGGGCCGGTGACTGCGTGGACACACTGACCCTCAGGCATGTGGATGCGCCGGATCCGTCCTATGTGCTGCCCCAGCCCAAGACGGAGGTGGACAGCCGGGTGCGCCAGTGGTTTGCGGACCTGCAGAAGCCGAAGGAAGAAATCGTGCACCGGGAAGGCTACTTCACCATGCAGGATATGATGGACGACATTGTCCGGTGCCCTGAAGCCATGGCGGCCATAGAACAGTACTGGGCCGGACCACTGGAACTCTCCGCTCCGGAGCAGGCGGAGCGCCTGCGCAAGGGCGGGAGCATGCCGCCTGCCCAGATCTGGCGATACATCAAAAAGTACCT
>ONWQ01000124.1 GCA_900321565.1 uncultured Eubacteriales bacterium | reverse complement strand
CTGCTTTACTGGTCGGATGATCAGGCACGGATGGATGCAGAGGTTCTGAAACGCTGGCTGTGCACAAGGCTGGAGTGTGATGCAGCAAAGCAGCGTCTGCGAAGTCAGGTACGCGAGGAACTGCTGCATCTGCCGGAAGCCTACATGCGCTCTGCGGATGCGCAGATTACGGAGCGGCTGCTGGAAAGCAGGGAATACCGTGGAGCAGAGCGGCTTTTTGTCTATGTCAGTATGCCCCGTGAACCGGATACACATGTACTGATCACACATGCACTGGAGAGTGGCAAACGGGTCTATGTTCCAAGATGTCTGCCTGCACAGCGTATGGAAGGCGTCCGTCTGTTGTCCATGCATGATCTGGTTCCGGGCAGGTACTCGATCCCCGAACCCAGGGTCTGCAGTGAAACCGCTGAAGCCAGTGAAGTGGATATGGTGATTGTACCCTGCATGAGTGTTACAAGGGATGGAAAGAGGCTTGGGCATGGCGGAGGGTATTATGACCGGTATCTGGCGCATTCCGAGACATTCCGCGTGTGCCTGTGCTATGCGAGACTGCTGCAAACTGAGATCCCTGTCAATGTGCTGGATTGCCCAATGCATGCAATCCTGACTGAAGAAGGTATGCTGTACTGCCAGAGAATATGAAAGAACCCGACTGCCCATGTGCTGGACAGTCGGGTTCTTCTGTTCACGGTATCAGAATGGAGGCGCGGAAGCATCCTGGACAGTGACCTGGGGGTCAGTAAGGATCTCCACAGGCTGACTGCTGATTCGTACCATGTTATGCCAGGCAAACGCCAGAGCAGCCAGCACACAGACCAGAGCAATCAGAGTTACTGCAATACCGGACGAGGAACCGGTACGGGTTGGAATGTGCAGTGATTTCATATGGTGCATGACCTGATTGGCGGCAAGACCGGTCAGAAGACCACACCCCAGTCCGGTCAGCATCAGCAGACCGAGATATCCAAGGATCGCGGAGGGGGTATGCAGAATCAGGATGGCTATGGCCACCTGACCGACATTGTGAAACATTCCCCCAGCCATGGAGACAACAACCGGATGCAGTCTGAATACCTTCCGGCAGAGTACCATGACAGTCAGACTGACCAGGCCACCGGAAAAGGCATAGATCATGGTGGTGACACCGCCAAACAGGATCCCGGACAGAACGACTTTCAGTGACATGAGGATATAGGCTGTGGGTATATCCAGCATATAAACGGCAAAGATGAGAACCGAATTGGACAACCCCAGCTTGATACCAGGTACACCGGGGGATGGCAGCATGGATTCAATATATCCGAGTACCAGCATGACGGCAAGCAGCATACTGGACAGGGTTACACGGAATGCCTGGCCCTGTGCAGACTTGTTCAAATCAATACCTCCCTGTTACTCGGACTGCTCAGCCTGCTGCTGATACATGGCAATGATTTCATCCGGTGTATACAATTCCAGCGCAACGGAATTGGGCAGACAGATAATCATGTTTCCGAGAATACGGTCTTCACGGCCTTCAATGGATACGAACCCCTGATTCACGCAATCCTGATTTTCACAGGTGGAAGACCCCATGCACATGCCTTCCGGTGTCAGATGCAGAACGTTTACAATCTCTTCGCCATCTGTTCTTGTCTGACGGATCGGTATGTCAACCTCACCCTCCTCCGGAAGTGCAAACCAGTATGATCCGCTCTGAAGTGTAAGCAGGACATAGGCTGCTGCTGGCTCTGGTGTCTCGGTTGTCTCCGGCGTCTCGGTTGTTTCCGGTGCTTGGGTTGTCTGTACGGTAGCGGCAACGGTGGCAGTCGGGTTTGCAATGGAATCAGCGAGTCCGTGCAAAGCGAAGATCAGAGCGAGCAGCAAAGTGAACATAAGGATCAGGCGCAGTTTCATAAGCAGTTTTCCTTTCAAAAAGCTGGAGCCGGCATTCATTACCAGCTGGCCCGGCTGAAAAAGCGGTCATGCGTGGACGCATGGTGGACAAGCAGAAAAGAGGTCAGGAACAGCAAACCGACAAAGATCACAAAGATCCAGCTGTATGGCGCATGCCCTGCGGTCGCAATGTAGTCGTACAGTCCGTGCAGAAGAGCCGGGCACAGAACAGCAATGATCCGGCAGGTACGGGATGCCTGAGCACGGCCACCCAGTTCAAACCGCTTGGCCAGTCCGTACCAGACACCCATGAAAACCCCGAAACAGGCATGCCCGGGGATGGCGGTCACCGCGCGGACAAGGGCACTACTGAGTCCATACATCAGAACGTAGCGGATGTTTTCCCAGAGTGCAAAACCAAGCGACAGGAAAACTGCATAGACAATACCGTCATACTGACAGTTGAATTCGGGACTTGTCCATGTTGCGCGCCGGAGAAATATGTATTTTGCACCTTCTTCGGCAAAGGCGACAATCACAAAGAACTCCAGTATGGCATACAGAGCATTCTGCCGGGAAACCAGACAATTCAGAAGCCAGATACAGACCTGCTCTGTAATCATGGCACAGAAAGTTGCAAGGATGCCAGACAGTACCAGACGCCGGAGCATAAACGGGCTTTCCTTTTCCAGCCTGTCTGAGTGATAGACATAGCGCATCAGAAAGATGGCAGGGAGAACAGCTGCTGCAATAAGTATATATCTGTGAACTCCCCATATTAATAGCATGATCCGTTCTCCTTATTCATTCTCTGCGAGTCTTTCCAGAAAAGAGGCCATACAGTAGCCTTCAATACTGTCTGTTTTTACATGCACCCATATGCCGTCTTCTGTGGTATCCAGCACCAGAAGCTGCTGATGCTTGTACAGACGCATGAGAATAGGCGCGGACTGGGTGGGCTCAGAGCGCAGGTTCAGTGTCGAATCGTCTTCAATACCTTCAACACTGGCGAGATAGCTTCCGTCAGGGTGTGTATTGCTTACCGGCATCAGTGTAGGGCGTGGTGTCGGGGATGCGGATGGTGCCGGGGAATCCCTGAGCTCGGGCCGGATTGTGGACATGACTGGCGGGAGTGTGGAGGACTGCATCAGCTGAAGCCCCGGATAGTAAAAGCTGAGAATCTGTTCAAATGTCCAGCCGTTGAGTGCCATCCATTCAGCACCGCGCTGGCTCATTCCGACGCCATGACCATAGCGTCTGGATTCGATGATATAGCGGTCATCCTCTTCCCGGACGGAAAGCAGTTCATTGTTCAGACCGGCAATACTCAGGTCAAGCGCCTGGAGCAGGTCCGGAAACACCGGAACTACGACAATGGCAGGGTCCTCGACATCTGTGAATGCGTCCTGTGAAGAAGCACGGCCAGACCAGGTGAGTGTCAGAACACATTCTGTGTACTGCAGGCTCCCGGAAACAGCAGGCGCCTGCAACTGAATACCCTGGATTCCACGGATCTGCAGATTATCAGGCTCTGCTGAGAAACCGAGGTTGCGGATGGCCGGCTGGAGATACTGACACAGCAATGCTGTCAGTTCAGGCCGCATCCCGTCACCGTTGCGGGAAAGGGATGCCTTCCGGACCAGACTCTGAGGATTGGCTACATCATAGGGATCCTGCATACGCTGGTACAGCCCGGTGGCTTCTGCACCGGGCCATACATGTTCAACGGTTTCAGTCTGCCCGCCATTGCTGGCGCTGTAATAGCATTCAGCGAGCTGGCCGCGATACGTGCCGACAAGGCCCTCTGTCTGGGTAACGGCACTGAGCACCCGTGCATCCGGTGCGCCGAGCCCACGGAATACCTGGTCCTGTGTTGTGTCCACTACGTCCCAGGTGCGATCTGAACGGACCGCTCTGAGGGCATATGTTCTGGCACAGACTGCCTGTGCCTTGAGTGCTTCCAGCGGGAACTCAGGACTCATTTCATAAGGAATGACTCCGAGCACATAGTCCTCAAGATTAATGGTCAGTACTGCTTCGATCTGACCGCCGCTGACACGCAGTGTCAGATCTCCGGGATAGAGTGCCTGTGAACTGCCGATGATCAGAGAGCCATCCGGCGTTTCTGCATGGCGGATCAGTTTGACCTGAGAACCAAAGTCGAGCTGGAGTATGCCATCGTAAACAATCAGGTGTCCGTCGTGAACCTGAAAGGTCAGTCTGGCATTTGTCTGGATACCGGCAGAAAGAATCCCGTTTTCCAGCGTATAGCTGCCCTGAACCTGAATGTCAGCACGGTCCGTGAGCGCAAGCCGCTTCAGCAGGACACGGATGCGTGGCATACTGTCCTCTGTATGCGCAAGAGCAGGCAGAAGAAGAATTACGAGCAATAGCAGCAGTGCGGGTTGTTTCCGCATAAGCAACCTCCGGAAGGATTACGGGGCTTTGGACTGTTCCCTGACCCGGAGCATATATGCTTCAGGACTTACCCCTTCCATGTTAGTAAAGACTAGGGTAAAGTAGGATTTACTCGGATAACCGCAAAGCCTTGCGATTTCCTGTATGCTCAGGGAAGAATCGGTGAGAAGCTGCTTGGCATGCAGCATGCGCACGCGTGTCAGAAAAACTGAGAATGATTCTCCTGTCTGTGCGTGGAATGTCCGGCAGAGATAAGCAGGTGACAAACCGATTTCCTCTCCGATACTCTTGAGAGTATAGGGCAGACTGCAGTCAGCATAGACGGACTGCTGGATCCGGGCAATCGGTGAGAAACTGTCGCCTGCTGTAGCAGAACGGAGGTAAGTCGACAGCGCCCGGATCCATACTCGCAGTGCTTCACGCGGCCTGCGGATCATCAGACTGAAATCAAACCCATGCAGACAGATGCTGGTGGGCAGGTCAGGATAGGTATACCAGAATCCCTCAAGAATGATGGGAATATAGCTGAAGCATCGTGCGCTCAGGGAAGAGCTGTTGCGCATATCCCTCAGAAGAATGGCGCCAAGATGACGGAAACAGCGCTTTTTAAACACAGTTTCAATCTGCTTCCGGAGCGCATTGCGTTCATCTTCAGGGATCACAGAATACTCATAGATCCAGTCATATGCGGATTGCTGGTACTGGTCATTTTGCAATGACTCTTCTGCGGATCGTGTTTCGTTTCCAAGAAAGACTTCAACATGCTGCTCGTCATCTGCAATCAGTTCTTCCAGAAGTGCAACACAGTGGAGCCATATGCTGGTCACACGATGCAGCAGAGCCGGATAACACGTATGACACACCAGTATGCGGAAACTGGATTCCATCGGGTATGACTGTATGTAAACAGGCCCGAGAAGCCGGAGCATTGCAAGGATCGACTGAGTGTTTTTGGACAGAGTTTCCTGGGACAGCTGGTGTTCAAAAGAGATTCTCAGACTTTGCCAGGCATACCCCTGATCATCATGAAAACACTCATCATCCGGAACCCCGGGTATGGGCTGATCAGTATTGTCATGGGACAGACCGGAGGACAACAAAGAAAAGACTCCTTTGTATCTCAGCGCTAGTTGCTGGGTTGATTGGAAACAGTAAAAGTTTCCTGAGGGGTTTGCATTCACATGATAGCACAAAAGCGGAAAAGCGTCCATGGAATCCCGTGCGGTACACATTCAGGCATGCAGGCTCATACGCTGTCCGGACTTGCGGCATCAGGCGGAGAAAAGGTATGCCAGGCAGAATGTAAAGAGCATCATTG
>ONWQ01000180.1 GCA_900321565.1 uncultured Eubacteriales bacterium | reverse complement strand
GCATCTCCTTATCATATAGTATAGTACCGGATTCCGGAAAACTCTGCCGCGCCATTGGAAACATACAGGCCGAAAGCCCCGCCGCTGCGGTCATACATCCGTGTTCCCAGTACCACCTGCCCGTTCACATACACTTCCAGAATGGTATCTTCAACCAGTACATCCAGATGATACCGCGTACCTGTATCCTTTGGCAACGGCCGCTCCAGTTCAATCTCATACGGGAATTTCTGTCCGCCCTGTTCTGTCATGCGTATGGAGGAACGGAATTCTATCCGTTTCCGGAACGGTTCAATATTCAGGTAATACCCTTCGGCAAAGTTCTCATCGGTATGTACCGTTACGCCAAACTCACGGGTCGGTTGCGTAAGCTCCACATCCAGTGAGAGCCGGCAGGGACTCACCACCGGGTTCAGCTGCAGTGCAGAAAACCGGTATTCAGACCAGACAGAGCAGCATTCTTTCCCTGTTTTCCAAGCGCCTGACAGTGGCCGGAGCTGTGTTGCCTGCAGGCTTCCGAATGCGTCCAGGACCTCCGGCACAGGCCTGACAGACAATGTGCCGTCCGGCTGCTGTTCCAGTTCATGGACGATCAGACTGCCACCCCAGTCCCAGGAGTTCCAGTCACGGCCTTCATAGTGCTGCGGATCAAACGCGTGCTCATCATTCTCACGGGTCGGATTCCATCCGTAAATGAACCGTCGTGTGCCATCAGAGCCCGTCTTGGCTGCATAGAAAGCACGGGTATCGAACGTATCAATTTCCGGTGTGATCCAGGGCCCGTTCAGTGACCGGCTCATTCTGTACAGAGTCTGAAACCGGTCTGCATAGGATGAGAAAACCAGATAATACCAGTCACCCATCCGGAACAGGTCCGGGCATTCAAATGCACACTGCGCATTGGACGGTGCGTAAAGCGGCTCACAGTACTCCCAGTGATGGAGATCCGTCGACTTGCACAATCCTACACATGCAGTCCGTGTCGTAGGACCTTTCTTCTGTGCGGCATTGATCATCCACCAGCAGTTTTCCTCTTCATTCCAGAACACAAACGGATCGCGCCAGTGTCTGGCACCATAGATTCTGTCATCCGATGGAAAGCAGTCCTCCGGAATCTCGGTCCAAGTCTTCAGGTCCTTACTCACAGCATGGTTGATATAGTTGCGTTCCGGGAACCGCCTGAACGTACAGTAAAACATATGGTAGACGCCATCGATCTTCAGGACGGAACCTGTACCACCCACAATTTTCGTGTCGTGTTCCTCAAAATGCACATGGTCCCGTGTTGTCAGCATGACCCAACTGTCGCGATGCTGCGCATCACGATGATTACGGAAGTTGCGCAGATAGAAAGGCTTGAACTGTCCGTCATCATAGAACGGGATCACATCACCGAGGACAGCTTTTTCAGGACGGTAAAATATGCTCATGGCTATTCTCCTTGTATTCTCTTCTTCTGTGCCCGGTTATCAGGTCTGAAGTTCAATCTGTGTAAAGGATGCACACCCATCCGATACAATCAGGCCAAACCTGCGTTCCCTCAGATCATAAACGCGCGTGGAAAGCGCAGTATCATTGACATACAGTACCATGACGCTGTCATCCACAATCAGGTCCGCCCTGTATTCCGTATCCGGAAGCAGCTCCATCGGGCGCTCAATCTCCACATCAAACGGGAACGTCCATCCGCCCTGTTCATGCATGCGGATTCCGCTCTTGAATTCCAGACGCTGACGCTTGGGATCAATATAGAAGTAATATCCGCGTGCAAAGTCCTCATCCACCTGTACCGCCACACCCAGCCGCTCAGTGCCGGGACTGAAGCGGAAACGGAAGGAAAGGCGACCGTTCTCAGGCACCTGGTTTCTGGAAATCAGGCACGCGTATGCATTCGGAGATTCGACACAGGCACTGGTTTCCGTCGTCTTCCAGTCTCCGGTCAGAGGGATGCTGAGGAAGCGGTTCCGGTTCGGGAAACATCCAAGCACGCTGCTGGCCGGCCGCACTCCCAGTGTGCCATCTGCACGCTGTACCAGTTCATGCACCACAAGACTCCCGCCCCAGTCAAAGGTATTACAGTCATACCCTTCATGGTCCGGGTTCGGGTTGACCTTCCAGCTGTTCTGTGTTCTGGACGGATTCCACCCATACAGGTATCGCTTCTGTCCGTCACTTCCGGTCTTTGCGGCATAAAAGGCGCGTCCGTCGAACGAATCAACATCCGGACGAATCCATGGCCCGCTTAATGACCTGGACATCCTGTACGTCGTCTGAAACCGGTTCCCGGACTGAGAAAAGATCAGATACCACCATCCGTTCATGCAGAACAGATCCGGGCATTCATAAGCTGCCATGTATTCTTCCGGTGCATAGAAGGGTTCGCAGCATTCCCAGTGATGAAGGTCCTGTGACTTGCACAACCCGACACACCCGCGCCGCAGTGTATTTCCCTGGCCCTGCGCACTGGTAAGCATCCACCAGCCATTGCCGTCCGGGCTCGGGAATACAAACGGGTCCCTCCAGTCTGTCAGCTGATAGATCGTGGCATCCGGGCCGAACTTATCCTCCGGAATGTCCGTCCAGTGCAGAAGATCCGGACTCTCTGCATGACAGATATACTGTCTCTGCGGATTCCGTTCAAACACACAGTAAAACAGATGATAGGTGTCCCCGACCCGGATCACGGAACCGGTTCCTCCAAGAATCCCGGTCGGTGTTTCAGTATAATGCAGGTTATCCGTCGTAGTCAGCATATGCCAGCCCAGCGTCCGGTCACTCCCGAAATATGGATTCCAGTTTTTCAGATAGAAGATACGGAACCGATCACCATCGTAGAAAGGAATCGCATCCCCGACACGTGCATGCTTCGGTGTATAGAATACTTCCATGGTCTTTCCCTCCTTACGGTTATGATAGCGACTAAAAACACGTGGCGTATATAGCAAATAACGGACACATATGGTAAAAATCATACAGTAAACATACAGGAAAGCAGACATAAATCAGTTCTCAACTGATTGACACTCTCTGGGAAACCCGATATGATCACAGAGACTGATTTACAGAAATCCGGGGTGCCCTATGAAAAAGACCAAACACCGAGGTCCGCGTACCATTTTTTCCAGCACACTGATCCTTGTGCTTGTACTGACAATCGTTTACATGGCTTCCTTTCTTCTTCTGATGCGCCATACTTCCAACCTGCATTCCACAGAGCAGCGCAACAGCCAGATCGAACGGTTGCAGATGGCACTCAAGCAGACGGAGAATGATCTTCAGTCCCTCGCTTTCTGGCAGCGGAAAATCCTTCAGGCACGTGAACTGCAGAAAGTCACATACATGTACAATGATCTGGACTGGTACAACCGCTTTTCGCTTCAGACTGCCCTGCATAATGAACTGGTGGAACTCAAGGACCATAATTCATTTGTGCGCAATGTCTGGCTGTATATTCCGGAAATCGATAAAACCATCAGCAGCGCCAGGACATATGCCTTCCAGGAATCATGGTTCCACTCACTGCCGGAACACGGGCAGGGACTGTTCAGGAATGCTGACGGCCAGATTGTGTTTCTTGTTTCTGATCTGATCATGGCTGACATCGAACATCATCCCGCCTGTGTGATCGTGGAACTTGATACCGATGCGTTCGCTTCCCGTGTGCAGGTCTCAGCCGGGCAGAGCGATGAAGAGATCCGGCTGCAGTGGCTGGTTGAGGAAGATCAGATAAGTGAAAAGGATACGGTCACTGTATATGGATCCATTTACCCTATTGCCCTGACTCTATTTCAGGATAAATCTGAAGATACATATGTGAGCGATATTACCAGACTGGCCATGCTCTTTCTTGCAACCAGCAGTCTGATTATGATCATCGGCCTGATGGTATGGCGCAACCGGGTCTATGTCCCATTGCAGAAATTACTCACGGAAGCCTTTGAAAAAACGCGTCAGGGAGATTATCACTACAGGATTCCCTACCTCAGCAGTTCTCCCTTTGCCATGGTCTTTGACAGCTATAATCAGATGATGGAAAAGATGGAATACTACGTCGAAAATGACCTGAAACAGCAGATTCTGGTCAGTAAAGCCAACCTGAAGCAGCTGCAGTCTCAGATCAATCCTCACTTCATGTATAACAGCTACTACATTCTTTATCGTCTGATCAAGCGAAAGGACGAGACAAACGCTCTGAAACTGGCAGAATACCTGGGCAGGTTTTTTCAATATGTAACCCGGAATGCTGATGATGAAAAGAAATTATCAGACGAGATTGATCACGCCAGAACCTATGCCATGATTCAGCAGTTCCGGTTCCGGGATGCCGTGAATATCCAGATCGATGATGTTCCGGAATCCATTGCCTCGGTTTATGTTCCCCGCCTGATCCTGCAGCCGCTTCTTGAGAATGCATTCAATTATGTCTATGAGGTCACCGAGGGACAGACCATGGTACTGCGCATCAGTTATGATATTCAGTCCGCGCAGCATTTTGACATCATTGTGGAAAACGGTGGCACAATATCTGATGAAACGATTGAGGGGATTCGTCAGCGACTTCAGAATACCAGTGATCAGATCGAAACCACTGCCCTGATCAACATTCACAGGCGACTACAGATCTACTTTGGAAAAGACAGCGGAATCCTGGTTGACCGGTCAAAGCTTGGAGGTCTGCGTGTCCGGGTACATATTCTGGATACAGGAGAGGAGAACCGACAACTTCCGGGAGGTACAGTAGAATGAACCAGACAGAAAAAATCCACGTTTATGTAGTAGACGATGAACCAATCGGCGCCGATGACATTTCTGATCTGATCCGTGACCAGTTTCAGGAGGCATGGAATGTTGAGGTTCATACGGCTTACAGTGCAGCTTCCGTACTCAAGCAGACGGAAACCCAGCCATGCGACATCCTGCTCAGTGATATCAAAATGCCGGGCATGACCGGTCTGGAACTCGCTTCAAAAATGCGTGAACGTTTTCCAAAACTGATCATCATTTTTCTCACCGGATTTGATGACTTCTCCTACGCGTATGAAGCCTACCGTCAGCATGCGTTTCATTATCTTCTGAAGACAGAAGGTGATGATGTAATACTGGATGCCGTAAAAAAATGTCTGAATACCATCCGGGAACGCCGCTGGCTGATCAGCCGGATTTCGGATGCGGAAACCCGGTATGCAACCATACTGCCGGATTACAGAAAGCAGCTGCTGACCCAGGCACTTCACGCCGGCGAAGGTGAGCTGGAGGATGAATCCCCGTATGTTCCAGGATACATCAATCTGCTCATGGCACGGTTTGAAAAGAATGATATTCCTCAGACTCAGAAGCTGGTTGTGCTGACTGCCGTGCAGGAAATCATTGCCGAAGACAATCCACAGATCCTGTGGTCCGATCACTTTCTGATGGAAGACGGTCCGCTCTGGCTCATTTCCACCGAGTCAGAGAACGCAGATGTCAATCATCTGTTTCATCTTGTGCGGAGCATTCGCAAGAGGATCGAAGATCAGCTTGGTCTTTCCCTGTTCTTTGTCATTTCTCAGAAGCCCGTCCGTTATAAGGGACTTAGCAGGCTTTTCAGAGAACTGCAGAGCATGCTCCGGCGTGAGATCCTCGAAGGCGAGGCCGGTGCAGCCATTCAGCATGACAATGCAGCCTCTGTTCCGAAGGATGATCATTACTGGGAGCTTAAGCGGTATCTGGAGCTGTGCAGAAAGGATATCGAGCAGAAAGACGCCTACCTCTTCCGGATTCACCTTCAGCCTCTGTTCGATCAGATAACCCAATATCCGGAGACGCTGGTGTCTGAAGAGATTCAGAGCCTGCTCCATGGATATGTGCTGCATTATATAACTCAGAACAACCTCCAGAATGAACTTTCTGCGATCCGCGCGGCACACCCGCATCAGAACATGCAGTATTATGAGGCTATCGCTGATCTGATCGCCAGAGAAACTGAAAAGGAAAAAGGCAATGCCGTCCGATCCATCGCCGATTATGTATGCAGGTATATAGAAGAGCATATCAGTGAAGACATCAGCATGCAGGCACTGTCTGATGCTTCAGGATACAGTACAGGATACCTGGCTCGGGTATTCAAGCAGCAGGAAGGCGTCAGCATTCATGATTACATCACAGACAAACGGATCAGTCTGGCCAAAGCCATGCTGATGGGATCCAACATGCGCGTATACGAGATTGCAGCCCGCTGCGGATACGAAAACACAGCCTACTTCATTAAGGTATTCAAGCTTCAGACCGGCCAGACGCCTCAGGATTTCAAGCAGAACCAGCCATCCTGAGCGGACTTTTACCCGAAAGATTCAGAGCCTTTCAGATATGCAGCCTTGAGGCAACAGTCCGGAAGGCTTTTTTCTGTGATGTTTCAGAGCCCGGCAAGGCTCATTTTTTCATATTCAGGCGTGATTATTTCTATTCACTGTGATTCTCCTGTGGAAAATAATGAGACTGAAAGGGTGATTACATGCAGGAAATCGGAAAGAAGACCCAGTTTCAGGCATTGCTTCAGCTCACATGGCCTGTTCTTGTTGAGATGCTTCTGCACATTCTGGTCGGTAATGTCGACCAGCTCATGATTGCCAATTACAGCCAGGAGGCAGTCGGCGGAATTGCCAACGCCAATCAGATCCTGAACTCCTTTATTCTGGTATTCAGCATGATCTCCACAGCAACCACCATCATGGTTTCCCAGTATAAAGGCATGCAGGATGAGAGCAAGACGGCTGTCATTTATTCCGTCAGTCTTGTGATGAATCTCGTGCTGGGGTTCGTGCTCGGTCTTGGCATTCTGCTGCTTGCCGGTCCGTTTTTTCAGGCCATCAATACACCGGACCTGTTTTTGCCTGCCGCAAACCAGTACATCCGTACCGTAGGCAGTGTCATAGTCATCCAGGCCCTGTTCTCCACATATTCTGCGATCTTCCGCAGTAATAAAATGATGAAGACCAGTATGGTTGTATCTCTTGTGACCAATCTGGTCAACATGTTCGGAAATGCCCTTCTGATCTATGGTCCCGGTCCCTTCCCCAGACTAGGTGTACAGGGCGCTGCCATTTCCACCAATCTCAGTCGTCTGAGCGGACTGATCATCATGGCATGGCTTTTCCATACCCGGATCGGCGGTCGGGTCCGCCTGGCCCATTTCCGTCCATTCCCCGCCAGAATTCTCCGGCAGCTGATCTCCATTGGCATTCCATCCGGCGGCGAAAGCTTTTCCTATAATATGACACAGATTGTCATCCTGACCTTCGTCAACAGTTTCGGTCCCGATTCCACCATGGCTTTCTCCTACAGCCGGACTGTGGCTTCCTATACAATACTGTTCTGTGCCTCCATAGCACAGGCCCTTCAGGTCATGGTCGGGTACCATGTCGGTGCCGGACAGTATGAAAAAGCCATGGATGTTACAAAAACCGCGACGCGCAGTTCCATGATCCTGACACTTCTCTCGTCGATCCTTGTCTTTTTCCTCAGTGATCTCCTTTTTTCCCTGTTCCAGGCCACGACAGAAGTCAAGGCAATCTGCCATGTACTGATGTTCCTGGATATCTTTCACCAGTTCGGTCGCAGCTATAACCTGCTTTATCTGCGTGCGCTCCAGGGTGCCGGCGATATCCGTTTCCCTACACTCATGGGAATTCTCAGTACCTGGATTCTCGTAGTCGGGGGCGGTTATATCCTCGGTGTAGTCCTGCATATGGGGCTGAATGGCATATGGATTGCCATGATCCTGGACGAATGTCTGCGTGGCCTGGTATTCATGGTCCGATGGCGAAGAGGTGCGTGGCGGAGCAAGTCTCTGGTGGCCGGTGCCACATCCGCCGCTTGATTCCGGAAATATCATTTTTATCTAATTAGGTCGCTTTTTTGCCATAGAGGTGTCAAAAGTTTTATTTACAGTCTCCTTTCCAGTTCATAGAATGCAGGTAAAGGAGGAGCACAGACCATGACAGTATCCACTAAGTCCCGTAAAAACGGGTTCGCAGCCAGGTTTAGTAAGGAATGGCCGTTTCATCTCATGCTGTTCCCCTGTGTTGTGGTTGTTCTGATATTCAAGTATCTTCCGCTAGCCGGACTGAGCATAGCATTCCAAGACTACTCTCCGATTTTCGGAATGTTCGATCAGGAGTGGTGTGGACTTGATAATTTCCGTTATGTCTTCTCCCTG
>ONWQ01000108.1 GCA_900321565.1 uncultured Eubacteriales bacterium | reverse complement strand
TCCACATTCATGCGCTTGATGATGTCCTTGAGCAGCGCGATCTGGTCATCACTGTCATAGATGACGAAGGAGTTCTTGTAGCCGAGCTTTTCAATATCCCTGCGCAGGATCCGTGCGCAGGCGGAATGGAAGGTCATGATCCAGGCGTCCTCGGCACTGGTGCCGACCTGGGCTTCAATACGCTGTTTCATTTCCTTGGCGGCCTTGTTGGTAAAGGTCAGGGCAAGGATATTGCGGGCGGGTATCCCCTTTTCCAGCATATAGGCAACCCTGGCTGTGAGGGTGCGTGTCTTGCCGCTGCCGGCGCCGGCGAGGATCAGTACCGGGCCATTCAGGGTCTCTACAGCCTTTCTCTGTTCCGGATTCAGATTGCTAAAATCCATATGATAACCTCTTTTTCTTTCAGGTCCTGTCTTTTTCCACTGTTTCAATCTGTCCCCTGTCTTCCAGGGCATCCAGTACACGTTGATACCCGTCCGGCCCGTACATGAGGCAGCGGTTCACACGGCTGATGGTCGCGGTACTGGCACCGGTACGCTTCGCGATCTCCTGATAGGTGACCTTCTGCCGCAGGAGCACGGCGACTTCCAGGCGCTGGGACATGCTCTTGAGTTCGGCAATCGTGCACAGGTCTTCCAGGAAGGCATACGCCCCCTCCGGTGTTTTCAGGCACAGGAGCGCCTGAATCAGAAGGTCTGTCTGCGGAGTGCGGATCTTGCTTTCATCCATGCTGCGGACCTCCTTCCTGTCTCTGAGCAGGCTGCGGCCTGCGCATGGTCAGGGAAATCCGGTTCTTCTTCTGGTCGACTTCCAGGACATAGCAGGTGACCACGTCCCCTACGGCCACGGCCTGGGAGGGGTGCGTGAGCCGGCGGCCGAACTGGCTGATATGGATCAGGCCGTCCCGGTGCACGCCGATGTCCACAAAGGCGCCGAAGTCTGTGACATTGCGTACGGTCCCCCGCAGTTCCATGCCGGGCACCAGGTCCTTCATGTCCAGGACATCACTGCGCAGAAGCGGCGGCGGAAGCTCGTCACGCGGGTCGCGGCCGGGCTTGCTGAGTTCCCTGACGATATCCCGGAGCGTGGGCTCACCGGTCTCAAGTTCTGCAGCCAGCTGCGCATAGCCTTCCGTTTCACAGCGGGGTTCCAGGGCGCCGCCCACGGCTTCCGTGGCAGTCATGGAAAAATGTTTGAGCAGGGCCTTGGCGACCTTGTAGCTTTCGGGATGCACACCCGTGTTTTCGATGATATCCGTGCCCCCGGGAATGCGCAGGAAGCCGGCGCACTGTTCAAACGCGCGCGGTCCGAGCTTCGGGACTTTCTTGAGCTCACTGCGGGCATGGAACGGGCCGTTCTCCTCGCGGTAGGTGACGATATTCTTTGCGACCGTGCTGTTGATGCCGGCGATATGGCTGAGCAGCGGGGCACTGGCGGTATTCACGTCCACGCCCACGGCATTGACGCAGTCCTCGACCACATGGTCCAGGGCTTCGTCCAGTTCGCTTTCCTTGAGGTCATGCTGATACTGACCGACACCGATGGCCTTGGGATCGATCTTGACCAGCTCGGCCAGCGGGTCCTGGAGCCTGCGGGCAATGGAGATGGCCGAGCGCAGGTTCACATCATAGTCCGGAAACTCCGCCGCAGCCAGCGGGGATGCGGAATACACGGAGGCACCGGCTTCATTGACGATCATGTAGGAGAGATCATAGCCTTCGGGCATGTCATGCATGACATCCACAAAGAACTGTTCGGTCTCGCGGCTGGCTGTGCCGTTGCCGATGGCGGCGATGCGCACCTTATTGCGCAGGATCATGCCGCGGAGCACAGCCTTGGCCTTGTCCACCTGTTTCTGGTGCGGCAGCGGATAGATGACGTTGGTGTCCAGCACCTTTCCGGTGCCGTCCACCACGGCCACCTTACAGCCGTGCGCAATGCCCGGGTCCAGGCCGATGGCCACACTGGCGCGCACCGGCGGCTGCATGAGCAGAGGCTTCAGGTTCATGGCGAACACGGAGATGGCCGCCTTCTGGGCACGGTCGGTGAGATCATTGCGGAACTCGGTCTCCAGGGAGGGGGCAATCAGGCGGGTGTAGGCGTCCTGACAGGCTGCGCGCACATAATCGGTGGCCAGGGAACCGGTGTGTGCCACATACTCGGCTTCAATCACCTGCTGGGCATGCGCGGCATCGGTGTCCAGTTTCACCTTCAGGAAGCCTTCCCGCTCCCCGCGGTTGATGGCCAGTGCCCTGTGACTGGGCATGGTGCGCCAGAGCTCGCGGTAGTCATAGTACATTTCATAGACACTGGTCTCTTCCTTGGCCGCGCTGGTCACGATCATGGCCTCGCGGTTGTACAGTGTCTTGAGGCGGGCGCGGACGGTCGCATCATCCGAGACCGTCTCGGCCAGGATGTCCATGGCGCCCTGGAGCGCATCCTCGACTGTCTCCACACCCTTTTCCGGGTCCACATAGCCCTTGGCCAGCTCTTCCGGGGTCCTGGCCTTGGACAGCTGCAGGAGCAGCATATTGGCCAGGCCTTCCAGGCCTTTTTCCCGGGCAATGCTGGCGCGGGTGCGGCGCTTGGGGCGGTAGGGGCGGTAAATGTCCTCCAGGCGGCTCATGGTCTGGGCGGCATCGATATCGGCCTGCAGTTCTTCGGTCCATTTTTCCAGCTTTTTCAGGCTGTCGCTGATCTCCTGTTTCCGGGCTTCCAGATTGCGCAGTGCAACCAGTCGGTCACTCATGTCACGCAGTTTCTGATCGTCGAGTTCCCCGTGCTGTTCCTTGCGGTACCGTGCAATGAACGGCACCGTGCAGCCTTCGTCCAGGAGCTTGATCACGGCTTCCACCTGCCAGGGCTGGACGTGAAACTCCTGAGCCATGATTTGTACGATCTGCATACCTATCCCTCCCAAAACACTTTCCGCCCGCGCAGGCCGGCCATCAGACCGCTGCCGAAGGCGAACATCAGGTTATATCCGCCGCAGTCCCCGTCCACATCCAGGACCTCACCTGCGGCATACAGTCCCGGAACCTTCAGGGATTCCAGGGTGTCTAAACTCCATTCCTCTGTTGCGGCCCCGCCCCGGGTCACCTGGGCGTTTTCAAACCCGTGGATCCCGGTGACACTCAGCCGGAAGTCCGCGGCTGCCTGTGCCAGCTGCCTGCATGCCCGGCCATCTGCCGGCCGCGGCTCAGGTTTCAGGCCCGCCATGCGCAGCAGTGCCTGCTGAAGCCTTGGCACATACAGGCCTGTGAGCAGCGTTTCCAGGGTGTAGCCTGTCCGGCTTCTCCGCATGAGTTCCTCCAGGAACGCATCCTCCGTAAGCCCGAGGCCGTCCGTCAGGTCCAGGGAAAGCACTGTTTTCCCGGGGATGCAGGCCGCCGAGCACTGCATGACGCAGATGCCGCTCACGCCATAGGACGCAAACAGGATCTCGCCCTTTTCTTCCTGCAGTACACGCCCGTCCCGGAGCACACGCGCCCTGCCGCGCACCCGGATGCCTTCCAGGCCGCGGATGGGTTTGAGTTCAGTCTCCACCTGGGTCAGGGCCGGCCGCGGGGACACAATGGTATGCCCGAGTGCACGGAGCAGTGCATAGCCGCTGCCGTCACTGCCCAGCTTGGGCTGGGCACAGCCGCCGCAGCTGATGAGCACATGCGGTGCGGTCTCGACTCCGGTTCTGGTCACAACCTCCAGCCCGGTCTTTCCCCGGCGGATGCCCTGGACGGTCTCCCCGGTCCGGACGCGGACATGATAGCGGTCCATCTGAAAGCGCAGCACATCCAGCACGGTAC
>ONWQ01000127.1 GCA_900321565.1 uncultured Eubacteriales bacterium | reverse complement strand
TGAGTCAATTATAGCATTCCGGTACGGAGAAGGTAAAGAAAGAAGGGAAAAAGGTGACAAAGTGCATCATCCGGATGGCCTCCGGGGAGAGCATGACACTGGAACTGTTTCCAGAGGCAGCACCACTGACCGTGGCGAACTTCGCAGACCTGGCTAACCGTGGATTCTATGACGGGCTCGGATTCTGCCGGATTGTGGAAGGGTATGTGATCCAGGGCGGGTCTGTGGATGACCAGATCATGACAGACAGTGATTTTCACCTGTTCGGTGAGTTTGCGGAAAACGGGGTGGATACCGGGCTCAGGCATGTGCGCGGTGCGATTTCCATGGCCAGGGATGAGGGCATGAACACAGCCGGGACCCAGTTCTTCATTGTGCACCGGGACGCGCCGAAACTGGACGGCCGGTATGCCGCCTTCGGTATCCTGCGCGAAGGGTTTGACGTGCTGGACCGGATCGCACAGACACCGACCGAGGGCGCGGAAGCGTGGAACCGGCCGCTGAGCATGCCGGTCATGCAATCCGTGCGGGTATCGTCGGACACACCACTGCCGCCTGTGCAGCGACTGCCGTGAGTTTTCAGACACGGGAAACAGGTTTGCAGACAGAAAACAAGACATGAGAACCGTCATCGGTTGTCATTCAGGGCAGCCTATGGCATAATGCCGTTACACAGTATCCTGCAAGGGACTGTGCTTCATGGAAACTGAATCTGAGGAGGATAGATATCATGAGAAGACTGTGGTCCTTAATCCTGGCTCTGGTGATCCTGACAGTACCGGTTCTGTCCCTGGCCGAGACTGCGCTCCCTTCAGGAAGCGTGCATGTGAAGATGGCCGTGAATCTGACCGATGTGCCTGACTCCGGGGAAGTCAATGCGATCAGCCAGCTTCTGGATCTGCTTGGCATTGAAATCACCGGACAGACCAATGCGGACGGAAACGTGCAGGCAGGTTTTTCCCTGACACTCAATGGTGAAGATGCTGTACGCTTTCAGGCGACAGCCAGCGGTGATGAACTGATCGCTGCCAGCAACCTTCTGGGCGACGGCACCGTGGCCATGACCCGGGAAGACATGCAGAAGGTCCTGGGCGAAGCCGGACTGCAGGTGTATGATGCACTGATGCAGATCCTGAAGCCGGCTGGCGAACAACCGGCAGTGGCACTGAAACCTGAGGACCTGGAGAAGCTTCAGGACCTGAAAACGGTTAAGGTACTTCAGGAACTGCTTCAGAAGGTCGAGGTTGCGGATACGTTTGAACAGCCGACGAATGCAGACCCGGCTACACAGCTGATCTGCCTGAACTGGGAAACAGCAGACCTGAAGGCTCTGGCAGACGCGCTCCATGAAGACCTGAAGAACAATATGGACATGCTGTCCGGTGCCCCGAATGCAGCCGAGCTGACTCCGGAAAAACTGGATGAAGCATTCGCGGAACTTGACAGGAAACTGGACGGACTGGAGCCGGATGGCCCTGTGGAGGTATACCTGGATGATACGGGCATCGTTGCTGTGAAAGCTGCATGGAATGCAAAGGAAACCGAGAAGGACGGGGATGCGGAGCAGATCCGCAGCACGCTGGACATTGTACGGAACACCGGTGCGGAAGGCCCTGTGTACAGCGGAAACTTTGTGCTCACGGAAGAGAATGATGTAGGCAGTGTAAGCTTCCTGGCCATGCTGACCGGGGAGAGTGCGAACATCCTGGTGGATGTCATCCGGACGGAGGACGGCCAGGAGAGCGGCAGAGTCTCCTTTGCGCTGCATGCAGCCAAAATGAGTGAGAACGCTTTCCGGATGAACCTGGATGTCACAGCTTCCGGCGAGCCGACCGAGGACGGGTTCACCGGGTTCCATATGACAGCGGACTTCACCACGGAAAAGACGGATGCAGGCGAGAACGTGCATGCAGATCTCGTCATGTATGCCGACGGCGTGGAAGGCAAGCTTCACCTGACGGTTGATGTGCTTCAGGCACCGGCAGATGCAGAGCTGAGCTCTGAGAACGCGGTGCGCCCGGGCCAGATGGATGAAGCCGCACTCGAATCCTGGATGCAGGAACTCAGCGGGAATGCCATGATCGTTCTGTTCTCGGCACTCCAGAGCCTGCCCGAAGATGTACTGATGCTCCTGAATTAACAGAAAACCGGTCTCTGACCGGAAACTGAGAAAGACCTCACGGGTGACGATCGCCTGTGGGGTCTTTTTGCGGTTTCATACGCGATGTAAAAATTCGGAAAATTTCTGCGGGATGGAAACAAAACAGGTTTCTTCTGCGTATATACATGTGAAAGCACATGGGGAGCATGGCACATGCATGATCTCCATGTCCGGTCTCTGGCTTCTGTCAGACCCGGGAAAAGATCTGCGGTAAGGAGGATGAAAGGAATGAACCGGAAGATTCATTGGTATTGGATATACAGGACGGGAAAACAGTTTTCCGGTCTGTCATGGCGTCTTGAGCACGATCCGGTGACAGAGGAGCGTTCTCTTCATCTGACCTGGCACGGAAGGTCTCTTTGCGTGGGCTATGAACGGCTCAGTCCGGATGTCGCGGTTCTGATCTGAGCAGGGAAGCAGGAGAGAACGGTCATGCAGAGTATGGAAAAGACGCCGGCATGGATTGCGCAGAAAGGCGATTCACTTGAGGTGAATCAGCTGATCCTGGTCGCCGGGATCGGCCGGACGACAGCCTGGGTCTCCATGCACGCGCGGCAGGCGGACGGAACATGGTGCCAGCTGGTATCCACACCGGGCCTGATCGGCAAGCATGGCCTTGGGAAGACCAGGGAAGGGGACGGCCGGACGCCGGTCGGATGCTTTGCCCTGGATGCCGCCTTCGGGATTGCACCCGACCCGGGATGCGCGATCCCGTATCATCAGGTGACGGAGGACGATTACTGGTCCGGTGACCCAAGGGAAGGCTACGCATATAACCGGATGGTGCAGTATGCGGCATACCCGGGACTGGACACAGAGGCCAGTGAACACCTGATTTCGTACACAAGACAGTATCAGTACTGTCTGAACATTGCATGGAACCCGCAATGCGTGCCAGGGAAAGGCTCTGCGATCTTCCTGCACTGCTTCGGGAGTATTTATCCGTATACCGGCGGGTGCGTGGCCGTACCCGAGGCATGCATGCGCACGATCATGCAGCATGTCGACCCGGACTGCCGGGTTGTGATCGACAGTCTGGAACATCTGAGCCCGGAGACATGGAAGAGATGGGCGTATACTGAGGAAACGAACTGAATGCCGGC
>ONWQ01000073.1 GCA_900321565.1 uncultured Eubacteriales bacterium | reverse complement strand
TCTTGCCAGTGAGGAACTGGAGCCCGGCAGCGGCTGGCATTATACGCCCTGGATCCAGGCACTGGACAATCATCCGGATATGCCCACAGCGCAGCTCTGCCAGCTGATCGCTGACACCTATGCAGAAGCTGCCCTGCATGCATCCCCGGACGAGTATGTGACACTCAGCGCGGTGGATCTCAGGCAGATGCCGCCACTGCTTGAAGCCATGGAAAGTCTTGGCATGAGTCTCAGTCATGAACTGGAAAACGGCAATACAGCGGATATACGTCGCAGACGCAGCCGTATGTATGCTTTCGGTTCCTTTGTGGATGCCAGCTGGGATATGGTCGACCTGGGCGCCGTACTGGACGCCTATGCACACATCGATCCGGACAGTGCCGCATCCGCTCGCTCCGCCCTCAGAAGTGCTGTCGTTTACAGTCTGCACACAGACAATCTTGGCAGCTGCTGCGGGCTGTCAGTCCTGATTCCGCAGGATACGAAAAATGAGTTTGAAAGCCTGAGCGACGGCATGGATCTGTCCTTCTATATGCCGGAATGGCTCGGTTTTGTCAAAGCATATGCCGGGCAGATCAGCAGCGGGAGCTATAATTTCGGACAGACAACACCGGAGAACGTCTCCGGTTCCGGGTTTCTGAGTGAAATCAGCGGCCTGTTCGAAGGACTGTCGGATGAATACTGCTGGAACGACGCTGAGCAGGCCTATGAGAACCTGCCCCAGACAGCCACCGACTTCACGGCCCTGGAAGGCGAGTATGCATTCTCTGCCAGCATATCCGCCACGGATCTGCAGTATCTGGATTACGTGGAAGGCATGATGATGCTCAGCCTCAGCGATGAGGACATGCTCGGATATGTGGATCTCGGGCTCATGCAGAACAATGTCATCGACTGGTCCGGCGGGACCATTTACAGTCTGTTTGACGGGACATGGCCGGTGCTTGCCGGTCAGCTGGTACCCATGTATGACCAGATCAGCAATGAGTACGGACGGCGCAGTCTGATCCCCGTAAAACTCAACGGAGAGTATACCTACCTGGTGGTCGAGTTTCAGGCCGGCAGCACAGAGGGCCGGATTCTCGGCGCCAATGCGGGCTATGATGAAAACGGTCTGCCCATCCGGAATACCACGCGCCTGAACCCCGGCGACAGCCTGATTCCCGTGTATACCATGTATTATGCTGAGGATGAAGAGGATGAGCTGGAAGAAATGGAGTTTGACGGGGATGAAATCATCTGGCAGCCCGGCATGACTGTGGTCTATGAGGATATCCGTGACGAAAGCGATCCCCAGGAAATGCTGTTCTGTTTTGTGCTCAATGATGTATTCGGCGGGTATGATATGACGGAAATCATTCCCTTTGAGCTCTGATGTGCCCCTGCCTGTACCAAAGAACAATTGACAGTACCTCTCAGACTTTCTATAATGAGCTCAGCTCTCAGAGCAATACAGAAAGGTGTGGAATATCCATGAAGAAAATTCTGTGTGTCCTTCTTCTGCTGTGTATGATCAGCACCGTCGCGCTGGCCGAGGAAGCCACTGTCCTGAACTGGGAAGACGTCGTACCGGTCCTTGAAGCAGGCAATGTCGCCGGTCAGTTCTATACATTCGACGAAATCGCAGTACAGATCTGGCTGCCCGATGGCATCCTGCCTGTCGAGCTCAGTGACGAAG
This sequence comes from uncultured Eubacteriales bacterium, assembly GCA_900321565.1. Classification (GTDB taxonomy): domain Bacteria; phylum Bacillota; class Clostridia; order Christensenellales; family Aristaeellaceae; genus UBA2943. The sequence goes on along the minus strand of ONWQ01000073.1, from coordinate 12,218 downwards.
ACAGGGCTCAGGGCCTGATCGGCTACTATGCGCCTGAAGACGGGTCTGCTGCTGTTTCCATCATGTACGTTGATTTCGGCGGCGCATCCCTGGAAGAGTATGCTGCCTACCTGGCCAGTGAAAGCGACGTAACCGAGGTCGAGATGGGCACTGTCAACGGCCTGCCCTGCGTCTGCTATAAGCTGCCTGAAAAGGACAGTGTAAGCGTTGCCTTCACCACCGAAGCCGGATACGCACTGGAAGTCACCTGTGCTCCCCTGTCGGAAGAAAATGCCGAGCTGGTCTGGGGCGCTGTCATTTCCTCCATCCAGGCCACAGAATAAGCACGCTAATCAACCTGCGCCACGGCACCCAACAGACAGTTCCCTTCCCGGAGCTGTCTGTTTTCCATTTCTGTCAGGACCGTCAGAGAAGACGGAAACCATACTCTGTCTGTGCGCTGCGTCACGGGCACCATGCGGGAAGACCTCCCACGCCCCGGAAAATCAGGCTTCTTTCGCATGCACACAAGTATGTCAAGATTATGAAAATTCTGTTAAAAATCCCGGGAAAGCGCACTATTTCAGGCTGCCGGTGATACAATCTATACTGCTCGCGGTCTGTTGATTTGTTTTCCGGGCCTGTCCCTGAAAGCTTCTTTCCTGACCGCAGGAGCCTTCCGTGCATGCCAAGACTGCACCGGAAGATACCGGAATCCCATGCCTGCACCGCAGTCCGGGATTCAGAAAGGAAACTTTAACTATGACCAGCAATCAGGAACCAAACAGAAAACCTCTGCTCTACTATGCCATGATCGCCTTGACCCTGATCCTGCTCCTGAATACATTCGTCTTCCCGATGATCCTTTCCAGACAGGTACAGGAGATCGGATACAGTGATTTCCTGCAGTGGGTTGACAATAAGCGCGTCTCCCGGGTCTCTCTTGATGAGCAGAACAATCAGATCGTATTCATTGCGACCAATGACAACGGTCAGGAACAGATATTCAAGACGGCTGTCTTCCCGGATGACGGACTGCGTGCACGCCTTGAAGCCGCCGGAGTCCAGTTCAGTGCTCAGATCCCGACACAGAACAGTCCTCTGCTGAACTTTGTCATCAGCTGGATTATCCCGATCGCACTGTTCTCCCTGCTCGGGCGTGTGCTCATGAACCAGATGGGCAAGCGTATGGGAGACGGCATGAATGTCATGAACTTCGGCAAGTCCAACCCCAAGATCGTTGCGGATAAGGAAACCGGTGTCACATTCGCCGATGTGGCCGGTGAAGAGGAGGCCAAGGATGCCCTGAAGGAGATCGTGGATTTTCTCGAGCATCCGGACAAGTATGCAGGCATCGGCGCCAAGCTGCCCAAGGGTGCCCTGCTCGTCGGCCCTCCAGGTACCGGTAAGACCCTGCTTGCCAAGGCAGTGGCCGGTGAGGCCAAGGTCCCGTTCTTCTCCATCAGCGGTTCCGAGTTCGTGGAAATGTTTGTCGGTATGGGTGCTGCCAAGGTCCGTGACCTGTTCAAGCAGGCCAATGAGAAGGCGCCCTGTATTGTATTCATTGACGAGATTGATACCATTGGTAAAAAGCGTGACAACGGTGCCAGCATCGGCGGCAATGATGAGCGCGAGCAGACCCTGAACCAGCTGCTGACTGAAATGGACGGGTTTGACGGCAAGAAGGGCGTGGTCATTCTGGCCGCAACCAACCGTCCCGAGTCCCTGGACCCTGCGCTGCTGCGTCCCGGCCGGTTTGACCGCCGGATCCCGGTCGAACTTCCGGACCTGAACGGCCGTGAAGCCATTCTCAACGTGCATGCGCAGCATGTGAAAATGAGCGGGCAGATCCAGATGAAAGAGATCGCCCGGGCCACAAGCGGAGCAAGCGGTGCAGAGCTTGCCAATATTATCAATGAAGCCGCCCTGCGCGCCGTGCGCATGGGCCGCAGCGAGGTCACCCAGGAAGACCTGATGGAGAGTGTGGAGACCGTCATCGCAGGGTACCAGCGGAAAAATGCGGTCATGTCCGAGGAAGAAAAGCGGATTGTATCCTATCATGAGATCGGGCATGCCCTGGTGGCAGCCCTGCAGACACACTCCGCACCGGTGACCAAGATCACCATCATTCCGAGAACTTCCGGCGCCCTCGGGTATACCATGCAGGTCGACGAAGGCGATCATTACCTGATGAGCCAGGAAGAACTGCTGAGCAAGCTTGCCACGCTCACCGGTGGTCAGGCTGCTGAACAGCTGGTCTTCCATTCCATCACCACCGGGGCCAGCAATGATATCGAGAAAGCCACCAAACTGGCCCGCGGCATGATTACCCGCTATGGCATGAGCGAGTTTGGCATGGTTGCCCTGGAAACCGTGAACGGCCAGTATCTCGGTCAGGATACTTCCCTGGCCTGCAGCCCGGCCTATGCCGAAAAGATCGATGAGCAGGTTGTGGCACTGGTAGGCCAGGCACGTAAAAAAGCAGATCAGCTGCTGAAAGACCACGAAGACAAACTGCATGAGCTCGCCGGTTACCTTCTGCAGAAGGAAACCATTACCGGTGAGGAATTCATGGAGATCCTGAACCGCAAGGCCTGATGGTCAGCGGAACAAGGAACGATCCGCCACTCAGCCTGCACCGCAGAATCCGTCTGATCCGTCTGCGGTGCAGGTTTTTCTTGTGCCGGCAGTTGACGGAGGGTAGCAGCTTCCCTTACAATCTGTACAGACACCGGGATTACCCAACAGCATCTTGACAGGAGGGAGCGTTTATGAAAAACAGACAGATCTGTTTATGCACTGTACTGGCACTGCTGCTTTGTCTGGTCTGTGCCTGTGCCATGGCAGAAGAGGATTTCTCCGGAATTGCAGGCGAATGGTACACAGAAGAGATCAGTATGAACATCACCGAAGACGGCCGCTTTACCATCTACTGGAATGACGTGGACTGGACCGGTTCGCTGAAAACAGACTGGTATACGGAAGACGGGGAAGAGTATGTCACTTACCGTATGGTCCTGGATCAGCCGGGGCTGGCCAGGTCAGAAGATCTGGAGCTCCGCCCGTCCCTGAGCTATCCGGGCAAGATGACGTTTATCGAAGGCGGTTCGCATTACGAGTTCTTCTATAATGTGCCTGTGTATGTCATGGACACGGAAGGTGAAGACCTTGCGTGTTATGAACCTTATACCTATATTGATGCATCCCACGGAAACGAACCGGCCATCACCATGATGTTCACTTTCCTGCGGCCCGTCCTGGATGTCGCGGTCATGGGCATCTTTGACCAGACCATCGGCAGTGACGGAGAACTCTACTACAATGCCGATACTATTGAATGGTGGCCGGAGCTCGACAGCCAGAACCGGATCGTAGTCAAGCGCGTATTCGACGGCGATCTGCCGAACCTTGTAATCAGCTTTGCCATGGAGGACGGAACCGGGTATGACTTTGCCGTTGATATCAGCGGTGAAAACGGTGAACTGTATCTATGGCGGCTTCTGCCGTCCATGGGATGAGCATACTCTGACAGACGTTCCCGGGACCGGACACAATCCGGCTCTGCGACCTTTCCCATATGTATAAGTGCGCGCGGTAATTCAAAGCGCCTCAGGTTGCCGGATCTCAGCAACCTGAGGCGCTTGTTTTACCCTGCAGTTCCGCAGTTTTTCCGGCTGTCCCGTTTTCAGGGCACCTGGATTTCTCCGGTCTGCATATCAGCCATCACCTGCATCCAGGCGCCGTACATGGCCGGCAGATGCATGTTCAGAATCCAGCTCCCGCCTGCAGCCTGTGTAAGGCCCGCCAGACTCATGAGCACCGGCGTGAAATCATTCTGTACGGACGTCATGTCCGTTGCCGTACTGACGCGTGTCTGAGTGGTGAACAGCTGACCGTCCGTAAGCCCGAGCAGGAACATGCCTGCCGTCATACCTTCCTCGCCGTCCCCGGCCTCACCCGGGTGCGTCAGTGCATGCTGCACCGTGTATGCATCCGCCACATCCGGTGCCAGAGCGCTCATGGCAAGCACAACCTGTTCCAGGGCATCCATGCCCGCATTCGGGTCCTCAAAGGCACCGCTCTGGTCAGAGCGCGCGGCAAACGCGCTGGCTGCCGTTTCCAGCAGTCCGGGATTTTCCACGGGCAGGATCAGATCACGGCCATATCGTTCGAACCCCCATGCCGGGAGCGGCAGGTACGTAACCAGGTCGGCCGGGTTAATGATATTGAAGATATTCTCATACACCGGGTACGTGCCGCGCACGGTCCTGGGCGTTGCAAACGTATAGGCGAACACATTCTCCGCACCGTAGCGCTCTGTCAGAAGCATACCCAGCACATTCGCCACGGCAGCGCCACGGCTGTGGCCTGTGACCAGGAACTGCGGCGAAACTGCAGTCTGCAGGCTTTCTTCCAGGGTATCCAGGATCTCTTCCGCGGCCAGACGGAAGTTTTCCGCGTACTCCAGTGTATACTTCCCGGACGGCATCAGGTCCATGTTCAGTTTCCATTCCCCGGTTCCGGTACCGCGCACAGCGATCACGTACTCAGTGCGCCCTTCCTCATTGATCCGGTCATATACGGCATACGTGGCCACATGCCGCGTATCGCTTTCATCCCGGTCCCCATGATAGTATCCCAGCATCCGGTACCCGCCCAGTTCCAGAACGGAAGCCTGCATGGACGGCATATAACACATTTCCGCAATCTGCAGTGCATACTGCGCCAGGCCCGGGTCATACACCTGACTGGATTCGGCAAACCCTGCCAGCGCTGCCACCGGAAGCAGCAGGCACACCAGGAGAAGGGAAACAAGTCTTTTCATAAAGGAATGCTCCTTCCGCGTTATTGTATACAGTCAATTCCCCGGCTCCGGGCCAGGGCATAGGCACGGGAAAACCAGGCCGAGAAATCCTCCGGCGCATCCGCCAGCCATGCATCCAGGGCTTCCATTCCGATCCATTGCAGCTCTTCGATCTCAGTATGGTCAAACCTGTCCAGGGGCACAGTCTCCCTGGCCACGGACAGGAGAAACACATGGTCAAGTTCATGCTCGGAAAGCCCGTCAAAGTCTGCACGGTACACAAACGTCCCGCAGTGAAGCAGACTGCCTGTCAGGTCTGATCCCAGTTCCAGGCACAGTCGTCTGTGCACCGCGGTCTCCAGGTCTTCCCCGGCACGCGGGTGCGAACAGCAGGCATTGCTCCAAAGGCCACCCGAGTGATACTTGCCACGTGCTCTTTTCTGCAGCAGCATGTCCCGGGTCACAGGATCATACACAAACACAGAGAACGCCCGGTGCAGGCGCGCTTCTCGGTGCGTCAGCATTTTCGGGCCTGTGCCGATCTCCCGGTCCTGTTCGTCCACCCAGATCAGCATGTCTTCCATTGTGTACTCCTTTCCGTGCCCGGCATTGACACTTCTTATGGATGCACTTATGATACAGAAATCCGGCCGGGTGTCAATGGCTGTGCGCGTACCGCCCGCCGGAGTATCTGCACAGCATGCAGACCGGAGCACAGACAAAGGGGGCACGTTCCGTGCTTGAACTGAAAGAGATTACCAAGACATATCCGGCTGCCGGAGAGAATGTCGAAGCACTCAGAGGGATCAGTGTACAGTTTCGCAACAGTGAGTTTGTGTCTGTACTCGGGCCATCCGGCTGCGGCAAGACCACACTCCTCAATCTGATCGGCGGACTGGACCAGTATACCACCGGCGACCTGATGATCAACGGCCGGTCCACCCGCGATTTCCATGACCGGGACTGGGACGCATACCGGAACCATTCCATCGGGTTTGTGTTCCAGAGCTATAACCTGATCCCGCACCAGTCCGTACTGCAGAATGTCGAGCTGGCACTGACTCTGTCCGGTGTTTCCCGCAGGGAACGCCGTGCACGTGCCCGGGAAGCCCTGGAACGCGTCGGACTGAAGGACCAGATGCGCAAGCGCCCGGCTGAAATGAGCGGCGGTCAGATGCAGCGCGTCGCCATTGCGCGTGCTATCGTCAATAATCCGGACATTATCCTGGCCGACGAGCCCACCGGTGCACTGGATACGGAAACCAGTATTCAGGTCATGGACATCCTCAAGGAGATCGCACGGGACCGCCTGGTGATCATGGTCACGCATAACCCTGACCTGGCTGAACGCTACTCCACCCGGATTCTCCGGATGCTTGACGGAAAGGTCACCGACGACACCATGCCCCTGACCGAGGCTGAACTGGCCGAGGCACGCAGTCAGGACACCAGCCGGCAGACGACAGAAGCGCGCCGGCGGCTGCCTTCCATGTCACTGCGCACCGCCTTCGGGCTCTCGCTCAAGAACCTGTTCACCAAAAAAGGCCGTACCATACTCACCAGTTTTGCAGGCTCCATCGGCATCATCGGGATTGCACTGATCTATGCCGTTTCCAATGGCATGACGAACTATATCGATACCGTGCAGGAGGACACACTCTCGTCCTATCCGCTGATGCTGGAAGCCCAGCATGTCGATACGGGTTCCCTGCTGACCACTTTCATGGGCAAGGCAAGGTCCTCCTCAGAACATCCGGATGACGGCGTTTACCAGAAAGCCATGATCTATGAAATGATGAACGCCCTCAACGCCACGGAAGCGCAGCAGAATGACCTGAAGTCCTTCAAGGCGCACCTGGAAGCGGTCCGTGCTTCGGACACCACGGAAGATCCCCTCAAAACGGCCATTTCCGGTGTCCAGTACACATATGACATGAACCTGCAGGTCTATACCCGCAATGCAGACGGAAAGATCATTATCTCAGACCTGCAGCAGCTCATGCAGAACATGCTCGGTGATTTCATGCAGGCGGATCTCTCCTCACCTCTCTTGACCATGTCAGACTCCATGAGCAGCAGTCAGAGCGCTCGCATGAACACCATGGCGCTGTGGCGTGAAATGCTGCCCGGGGAAAACGGGGACCTGATCAGTCCGCTGTATGCCAAGCAGTATGACCTGGTCTATGGCAGCTGGCCGAGCAGGTATGATGAAATCATGCTGGTCGTGGACGAGGACGGCGAGCTCCCGGACCTGACACTGTATGCCCTCGGACTGATCCCCAGAGAGACCATTGACCGGGTCATGCGCGCAGCCCTGACCCGGGAAACCATTGAATACGATACCCGCGGATGGAGCTATCCGGAGATCTGTGCACTGGATTTCCGGGTCGTGCCCGGTTCAGACTGCTTTGTCAGGGATGCAGCCACCGGGTTGTACACGGACCTGAGAAAAACCGATGCAGGCATGCAGTACCTGTATGACAACGGGATTCCCCTGAAGGTAACCGGGGTCCTGCGCCCGTCCAAGGATGCCGTGGCAACCATGATGGCCGGCGGGATTGCCTATACCAGTCTTCTGACGGAATTCATTGTCACACACTGCAACGGGTCCGAGCCTGTGCAGGCGCAGCTGGCCGATCCCGGTCTGGACGTGCTCTCCGGGCTCCCCTTCCGCAACAGCGGGACCATGACCGAGGAAGCCAAGGCCAAGGTCTTCCGCAGTTACATTGCCTCACTCGAGGCAGAAAAGAAAGCGGAAACCTATACCGAGCTGCATACGGTCCCGGATGACGAACTGGTCCGGAAGATGGTCGCGGACATGTTCGCCGGATACACCCGCGAAGATCTTGAATCCATGCTGACCCAGTCCCTGTCCTCCCAGATGAACATGGATACGGATGCGCTGTCCGGCTATCTGGCTGCGCGCTCCGATGAAGAGATCTTTTCCATGCTCACGCCCGTGCTTGCGCCCAGGATCACTGCACAGTATGCCGACGCCGCGCGATTGCAGTTTGAGCGGATGAGCACTGAACAGCTGGCAGGCGCCATGGACACGGAAGCCGCATCGGCAGAAGATGCGCGCCTGGCAGACTATTATGACCGTGTCCTCACCTTCTCCGACAGCACACTGGAAAAAACGCTCCGCACTCTCGGATATGTGGACCTGGATTCACCCTCCACAGTCAACCTCTATGCCTCCACCTTTGCGGACAAGGACCGCATTGAGCAGGCAATCGCGGACTATAACGAGTCTGTGGACGACCTTGCGGAGATCACCTATACCGACTATGTCGGTCTGATCATGAGCAGTGTCACCACCATCATCAATGCCATCACCTATGTCCTCATTGCCTTCGTTGCCATCTCCCTGATCGTTTCCTCCATCATGATCGGGGTCATTACCCTGATCTCCGTGCAGGAACGCACCAAGGAAATCGGAATTCTCCGCGCCATCGGTGCATCCAAGCGCAATGTTTCCAGCATGTTCACAGCCGAGACCATGATCATCGGGTTTGCCTCCGGTACCCTGGGCGTCGTGATCACCTGGCTTCTGTGCATACCCATCAATGCCATACTGCATCACCTGACCGGGATCAGCAACCTGAGCGCCTCCCTGGACGTGAGAATGGCGGTAATCCTGGTATGCATCAGCATGCTTCTGACCCTGGCTGCCGGAGTCATTCCCTCCCGCAGTGCCGCCCGGAAAGATCCCGTGGTCGCGCTGCGCACAGAGTAATCCTTATCCTCATTTTCTGCCATACGCACACAGCCGCCCTCCGGTTTACTCCGGCGGACGGCTGTGTTTTTCTGTACGCAGAGCGCTGTGCTGGCCTGACGGTTTACAGCTGCGCCACCACATCGGATACCGCAACCAGTACCGCTTCCCCGCGGATGGCAATCCGGCCTCTCCCGTCCGGAACGCACACAAGCGTCCCGCCGCGCCTGGAAGCCTGGTATGCCACAATCTCCTTCTTTCCCAGCTCTGCTGCCCAGAAATCTGCTATCTGGCAATGCGCAGACCCGCATACCGGGTCCTCCGCAATGGCAAGTTTCGGACAGAAGCTCCGGGAAACACAGTCCACGGTTTTGCCCCGCGCTGTGGCATTCTGGATGCGACCTTCCAGCTGCGCAAGCAGTGCCTGGTCCGGATGCATCGACCGCACCTGGTCCTCATCCTCAAACACGCAGATCAGATCCATGCCCAGCACTGCCCGTACCGGCCGGATGCCAAAGGCTGCCTCCATGGCCGGCGTGACCGGGACTTCCCGCAGCGCATAGGTCGGAAAATCCATTTCCAGCATACTGCCCCTGCGTTCCACAGTCAGTTCTCCGCTGCGCGTCAGGAACTTCACGCGTTCCCTGCCTGGATCAAGGATACTCAGAACCACAAACGCAGACGCCAGGGTTGCGTGGCCGCACAGGTCCACTTCCGTGCCCGGTGTGAACCACCTCAGCCGGTAGTCCGAGCCCTCCGGTACCAGGAAAGCCGTTTCAGAAAGATTGTTTTCCATGGCCAGCTTCATCATAGCCGTTTCCTGCGGCCACCGGTCCATCACGCAGACCGCCGCCGGATTTCCGGAAAACGGTTCATGCGTAAACGCATCCACAATATACTGTTTCATGTTCGCTCCTCCATGCCGGATCCTGTGTTTCCCCCGCATCTTACTCCATCCGTACCTCCGGGACAACCGGTTTTCTCCGGGAAATGCGGAAAAAGTCATGTTCTGCCGGATGAAAATCTGCCATTCAACAATTTTAATAATCGTATTCATTTCCGTCCGCCGACATGTCAGTCCGGAATTTCCGGCTTTAAGCGTTCAGATCCCCTGCTATTCCTTGTGCTTTGCGAAATCACCACACAAGGTTCCGGATCCGGGGCCGCACGTGATGTCCCGATTCCACCCGGGGCATCTGCCAGAAACTGGAAAAACCTGCGAACGCACACGTTTGCGTCAAAATTCTTCATAGAAATTTTTAATAAGGTTTGAAGGCGCCATTGATGTAAGTCCTGTTTTCCGGAACCCGCATATTCTCTGATTTCTTTCCACCCTGATTCTGTTAGGAAATTCCGGGCTGAACGCCCCTTTGAGCGATTTAATGACATTAATCGTGTTATTAAAACTTTTTATTTCTAATGTCCACAATTCCACCGTATAATGCATGTGAACCCTAACGCACTGGAGCGGGGCACTCACAGACTGTGTTCTCCGCCCGGACAGGAAAAGGAGGTGTAATACCGTATGCGTGAGCATGAAAAAAGTATCTTTGAAACTGTGCCTGTCCTGAAAGCCATTTTTCAGCTGGCCATTCCTACGGTATTCGGGCAGATCATCCTGGTGATCTATAACATGGCCGACACCTTCTTCATCGGCCTGACCGGCAGTGATGCCAAGATCACGGCCGCCACGGTCTGCATGCCGGCGTTCATGTTCCTGTCAGCCATCTCCAATCTTTTCGGCGTAGGTGGTTCCAGTGTGATCTGCAGATCCTACGGGAAACGGGACCTGGAACGCGTGAAGCACACCTCGGCCTTCGCGACCTGGGGTTGTCTGATGCTGACGCTTGTGTACTGCGCCTTTACCTTCCTGTTCACAGACACCTTCCTGGATCTTCTGGGCGGAAAGAATCCGCTGGTGCACGAGTATGCAAGACGGTACCTGCTCATCACCATCTCCATCGGCGGTCTCGCAACCGCGATGAGTACTTTCCTCTCCCACCTGATCCGTTCCGAAGGCCACTCCCTGCAGGCAAGCATTGGCATCATGCTGGGCGGGATCCTCAATATCGCGCTGGATCCATTGTTCATGTTTGTACTCCTGCCCTCCGGCAATGAGATCGCCGGGGCAGCCATTGCCACCATGCTGTCCAATCTCTGTTCACTGGTTTATTTCATCTGTGTACTCTTCCGTCAGCGTTCACATTCTTCCCTTTCCTTCCGTCCGAGCATGCGCATGTTCGACCGGAGAATTGCCATGGATGTCCTGGCGGTGGGTCTGCCCGCATGCCTGATGACACTGCTGGAGAACATTTCCTATGCCGTTCTGGACAACCTGATGGCCTCCTACGGGATCGCATGCCAGGCCGGCCTCGGGATTGCCAAGAAGATCAATATGCTTGCGCACTGCATGGTCCGGGGCATGTCCCAGGGGGTCCTGCCACTGATCGGATACAATTACTCAGCCAGGCATTACCGCCGGATGCGCCAGGCTGTCCTCTATTCCATGGGCATTTCCGTACTCCTCGCCACGCTGTGCATGACATGCTGTCTCCTGTTCTCACACAGTCTGGTGTCCATATTTATTCTCGAGGAACAGCAGCTTGAATCCCTGAACTATGGTTCCCTGTTCCTGAGGATCCTCTGTCTCGGCGGCCCGTTCTCTGCCTGTGCCTATGCCACGATTTCCTTCTTCCAGGCCACCGGCAAGGGAACCAGATCCTTCTGCCTTGCCATATTGCGCAAAGGTATCCTGGACATCCCTATGATGTTCGTGCTCAACGCACTGATCCCCACCTGCGGTATTGTCATGGCGACCCCGATCACCGACGTGATCTGCTGCGCGATCTCCATTGTCCTCTTCCTGGCATTCCTGCGCAGTCACAGGGAACTGAGTGCGCCTGTCACAGCCACTGCCCGGGAGACCGCCCTCGCAGCCCAGCTGTGAATCCTGCCGTATCATGGATCCGTCCTCTCTGATCATACACCGGAGCCTGGCTCTGCATCTGTTGCAGACAGGCTTCGTTTTTTCATGCGCAGACTTTCCAAGCCGGCCGGATTATGCTATGATGCCAGCCTGACCCCATACAGGAGGAGCGCCCTATGGAAAACAGGAATATCACCATTCTGGGACCCGTGAACATGGATGTACTGGCCCGGCCTGTGGATTTTTCACGAATGTCTGCCGGTTCCGTACCCATGGAACAGATCCGGGTCGGGTTCGGAGGGAATGCACTGAATGAAGCTGTAACCCTGAACCGTCTCGGTACCCGGGTACAGCTTGTGACCAGAATCGGATGTGATGACGCCGGTGAACAGCTGATGCACTTTCTTGACAGGGAAAAGCTCGCTACGGATGCGGTTCGCCGTGACAGCCGGTATGCCACCAGTGTCAATATTGTCCTGATCGCACCGGACGGCGAGCGCTTCTTTCTGACAGACCCCGGAAGCTGCATGCGGACCATGACGCCGGAGGATTATTGGCCCTTTCTGGATACTGCCGCAGACCTTGTATGCTTCCCGGGCATGTTTGTCTCCCCGATGACCGGGATCCGGGAGATGAAAACACTGTTCTGGCAGGTCCATGAAAAGCCCGGGCGGGTCCTGGCCGCGGACATGACCCGGCCCAAGCAGGGAGAAACACTCCGGGACCTTGCGCATGTGCTCCCCTGGATCGATTACTTCTTTCCGAATGAAACAGAGGCGGCCCTGCTGACCGGG
>ONWQ01000130.1 GCA_900321565.1 uncultured Eubacteriales bacterium | reverse complement strand
CCCGGTGCTGTTACGCCTCTGGGTCTGCTCAATGATGAGGCATGCAGGACAGAACTGTATCTGGATGCCGCGTTTACGGACCGGATCGGTGTGCATCCCAATGAGAATACGGCAACGCTGTGGATGAGGACCGCGGACCTGATCCGTGTGATCTCGGAACATGGGAACCGGGTGCATGTGGTGGAGATCTGAAGAGATCCGGCTCCCGCAGGCAGCATTCCGCAACCGGATGCCGTCGCGGGAAACGGCGGAAATTGCAATTCATCCGGGAACATCCTATAATGCATCCATGCTTGGTTTGGACAGGCAGCGTTATGCGCATGAAACAGAACAGAAAACAAGATGGATCTGCCGACCTTTGCGTCCGGAAATCAGGATGCCGTGATACGCCTGTGCGGCGTGAGGCTACAGGATACTACAGTGCCGGGCACGGGCCGGCAGTACAGAAGGAGGATCAGCATGCTTCAGACAGGACTGGATACGCGGGTGAACGCATTCCTTGCGCGGATCGAACGGGAGGATATCAACCTGCACGGGTGGATCCTGACTGTGAACGGACAGGAAAAGGCGAGCGCCTACTATGCGCCGTTCCGGGAGGGCGAACCGCACCGGATGTACTCTGTGAGCAAGACCATGGTGGGCATTGCCATCGGGATGCTCATGGACCAGGGTGCCCTGGGGCTGGATGACCATATTGTGGACTATTTCCGGGACCTTCTGCCGGAAAAGGTGAGCCCGTACCTTGAGCGTCTCACGATCCGGGACATGCTGCGCATGGCGACCTGTTACCGGAAGACGGCATACAGGGAGTATGTGGACGAGGACTGGACAAGGCCTTTTTTCACCGGCGAGCCGGACCATGAGCCGGGTACGGTGTTCAATTATGACACGGGCTGCAGTCAGGTGCTTGCGAGCCTGGTCAGACGCCTGTCCGGGCAGGAAGTGATCGATTTTCTGGAAGAGCGGCTGTTTACACCCCTGGGGCTTCAGGACCGGCGGTACTGGCTGCGGGATCCATCCGGACAGTGTACCGGCGGGACCGGGCTGTGCATGAGCCTGCGGGACCTGAACCGGGTGGCGCTGTGCCTGAGCCGGGGCGGGGACGGGCTGATCCCCGCATGGTTTGTGGATGGAATGCAGCGCAGGCAGATCGATACCCTTCTGCAGGGTAACCGGGAAGAACAGTACGGGTATGGCTGGCAGTGCTGGCGCACCCGCGCGGGCTGGGTGCTCTATGGTATGGGCGGTCAGCTGGCTGTGCTGTGCCCGGAGAAGAACACGGTCCTGTGCACCATCGGGGATGTGCGGCTGGACCCGTGCGGCATGCAGCGGATCTATGACGCGTTCTTTGAGGAACTGTACCCGTATGTGGACTCGGAGGACATGGAGCCCGTGCAGCTTACCCTGCCCGCGCATGTGCTGAAGGATGATCCGGAGGCGGCACGCGTGACGGAGGGCAGGTATGTGTTCGAAAAAGGGAACATGCTGGGCTGGCAGGAGTTGCAGGTGGAAGGCAACCGCCTCAGTTACCGGAACGGCCACGGCGCATGCGTGCTGGAGTTTATGCCCGGCGAGACCGTGGTCACCACGTATCCCGGATGGCCCGGCGAGCCGGCTACGGTATCCGCAGCATGGTTCACCGACGGCGGGCTGCGCATCCGCTGCCATGCGACCGGGGAGTTCCCCTGCGGGTTTGATATGATCCTGGTATTCCGGGATGACGTCGTGAGCGTCCAGGCGCGGCGGTCCGGTGACCCCAGAACGGACGGATATGACGGGGTGGCCTCGGGCAGACGAATCAGATGAGGAGATGAACAGGCATGGCAGGAAAGGCAGAAGGCAGGACGCGGCAGAGCTATTTTCACAGTGGTGTATTCAAACGCATGTTCCTGTCCTATGCGCTCCTGATCCTGATCGCCTTCGGGATCTTCCTTGGATGGACCGTCCTTGCGTATCAGCGTGAGACGAATGAGTATGCGCGCCGGGAATGGGAACAGAAGGCGGTTTCCTGGGGCAACTGGATGGACCAGCAGCTGATGCAGGCGCAGATTCTGTGCGGTGCCGTGAACGCTTCGGAAAGCGCACGCTCGGCGCTGCAGACGGTCTATGTGGAAAAGAAGACCATGAACTCACTGCAGCTGTACAACATGCTGGGAGAACTGAACCGGATCAAGGGCTCGGTGCGCTCCACCAGCCTGAATAACCTGATCCTGGCGTTCCAGGGCGAAAATAAGGTATTCCTGCCGGGCGCGGTGTACTCTGTGAGCGGCGCGTGCCAGGTGCTGCAGTCCTCGCCCTATTTCGGTGTGAACACGGCCTCGGGGCTTCTGGGCGTGGACGGGCAGCAGATCGCCATGAACAAGGAATACCTGATCTATGGCGAGGCATACACGGGGTTCAGCAGCCAGAGCGCGACCAAGGGTGAGGTGCTGGTCCTGATCGAACAGGACCAGGTGCGCGCCGCGCTCCGGGAGCGGATGGGCGAGGAGGCAGGGGTGCAGATCCTGCGCCGGGAACAGCCGGTGTTCACTTCGGGAAACCGGGACGGGTATGTGATCCGTGTGGACTCCATGGCGGACGCAACGCTTGCCTATGAAATGGCGGTCCCGGACAGTGCGTTCTCCCGGCCGCTGCCGGTGGCCGCGCTGGTCTCACTGACCGTCATGGCCGTGGCGGGCGTGCTTTTCATGCTTATGACCTACCGGATCTCGCGCAGGTATTACAGGCCCATTGATGAGATCCAGAAACTGGTGGAAACCCCGGCACAGAGTG
>ONWQ01000292.1 GCA_900321565.1 uncultured Eubacteriales bacterium | reverse complement strand
GCTGCTCCGATACCCGGTTTTTCTTTTCCTTCGTTCTGCCTTTATCCAAAGCAGTTCTTGCCGTCATTGCCATGCAGTATGCAGTCGGACACTGGAATTCCTGGTTTGAAGCTTTTATCTATCTGACCGATGAAAAGAAATACCCGCTTCAGATGATGCTGAGACGGATTCTTGTCATGAACCAGATCAAGGCCTCAGACTATGTGGATGAGGAAACCCTGGTTGTTATGGAGGGCATGGCCGAACTGCTCAAATATGCCCTGATCGTAGTGGCGACCGCTCCCATCATGTGCGTTTACCCATTCATCCAGAAATACTTTGTCAAGGGCATTATGATTGGCTCACTCAAAGGCTGAGGAGGAATAGACCATGAAGCTTTGCACTACTTCCAATATCCTGCGCAAAAGGGATGACGGCACACCTGTTCCCTTTGAAGAATCCATACGGTTTGCTGCTGGACTGGGATTTCAGGAAATTGACCTTTCTCTGGATACTCCGCTGTTGACACAGCCAGGCTGGGAGAAAGAGATTGAGCAGCGTGTCAATACTGTGGCACATGCCGGGCTTTCTGTCCGATATATGCACCTGCCCTTTGATTACCCCGCGGCAGGAGATGAAGAAGGCTGGGAAAAACTGTCTGAGGCGACCATAAACGGCCTTTTTTCCATGAAACGCTATGGTGTTTCCTGTGCCGCGATCCATCCCCGTTCATACATGACAGAGCATTACGACGAGGACGATGAATACAGGAAGGCTTATTCATTTCTGCTGCCATTTTGCGCAGAAGCGCATCGCCTTGGTCTGCATCTTTGCATTGAAAACATGCGCGGTGCCGGCCGCAGCGCACCGCAGAAAATCAGTCGCTTTGGAATGGATACAGATATTTTGCTGCGTCTGGCTGATGAACTGGATGAAAAGGTCTGCTGGGACACGGGACATGCATTCATATCCCTGCAGAACCAGAAGAAGTCCATACTCAAAATCGGCAACCGTCTGTGCCTCGTACATATCAACGACAACTTCGGTGAGGATGACATTCACCTTGCCCCTTACCTCGGTCGGGTACCATGGGATGAAATCATGGGAGCGCTCGCGGAAATACGGTATCAGGGCAGTCTTGACATGGAAGTGTCCTGCAGACACATTCCAGAGGAGCTGTGGCCTGTATATGGCCGGATGATAGCAGCCTCGGGTCTCAGACTCATCCATATGTTTGACAACCATGCCAACTAAACCTCCGGTCTCGTTCTTTGGATCGTACCGGCAGTTTAAGCAGAATCATTGTGCAGCCGTCTCCGTAAAGACGGCTTTTTCAGATCTGCTCATCGATTCATTCCGGCAGATTACACCTTATTGAACACTTATATATGAATAAAATTATAGCGTACGAAAATCCCGCCATCAGCGGTAGAACATCGTCTTACCCATCTGACATGCTTGGATGACTTCATTGAGTGACAGCATACCAGACTCCCAGGCGTGGACGATTTCAGGAAAGTTTTCTGGGACTGCTTTTACAGGTCTGCCAAGATGCACACCTCTTGCTCTGGCAGCTGCAATTCCTCCGGCCTGTCTCTTTCTGATATTGTTTCTTTCAGATTCTGCAACAAAGCTGAGTATCTGAAGTACAAGATCGGCGATAAAGGTACCCATCAGGTCTTTGCCATTGCGTGTATCCAGGAGAGGCATGTCAATCACACAGATATCAGTTCCAATCTCTCGGGTCAGGATGCGCCATTGCCGCTGTATTTCTTCGTAATTCCGTCCAAGTCTGTCAATACTATGAATATACAGAAGATCACCTGACCGGATGATTTCAAGCATTTTCTTATATTGTGGCCTATCAATATCCTTGCCGGATTTTTTGTCCACGAAAAGATGATCAGTAGGGACACCTTTTTCTTTCATAGCACAAACTTGCCGGTCTTCATTCTGATCCTGAGATGATACACGGATATATCCTTAGGTATTCATGCTTCGTTCTCCTTTACTCTCCAAATACGGTCCTGGTTTATGGCATGGCAACCAGACGCCGGAATCATTTGCGTTTCAATGCTGATATTCTTTGGAAGAAGGAAAAGAACGATACCAATGAATTGAAACTGCTTTTGTGTTGGAACCCTGTGACTCGACGGGCTCTGTGACGAATGAGCACAGATACTAGACAAAGAAATATGAATCTCACCAGTCTGAGTATTAAGTGTATTCTGATCATGCAGTGGACACAATGGACGCTTTGGATCGGATACCTGATACTTTTGAGCATAAGGCTGCTGTGCAATGGCCTGTATACATAGATGTTGAATAGATGTAGATGTCTGACCTGCGAGATGAAAGAATTCAGCCTGCACACGCGTTTTACTTTTAAGACAAGAACGATAAAACGGGATTCAGTGCTGAGAAGGATGCTTGATACTTGTTCATATGCTGATATCATGACAGATGATTTCTGAAAGTGTTTCCATTCAATGGCAATATAATGCATATCAGGGAACACAACCGGTTGAATGATATGAAAAAGACTCTGAGCAGTTCCCTCCGGGAAATACTCAGAGTCCTGAATTCCAGGGTATGCTTTTTTGGTGATCTGCTTATACCAGCAATCCCATCTGGGACATTGAAAAAATGAAGAGGAAGACAGTCAGAAGCGAGACGACTGTACTCAGGAAGACCAGCTGTCCGGCAAGCTCTCCATCTCCACCCATATTGACTGCCATGGGGTACGAAGTTGCCGCAACCGGTGTGGCGTAAATCATAAGGATCATGAACAGTTCCACACCGCGCAGTCCGATCACAGTATAGGCAAAGACCACCATGAACAGAGGCAGCAGAATCAGTTTGAAGAACAGTACGGGGATCAGGATCTTCAGGTTTTTACGGACTGCACTGAACTGCAGTGTTCCGCCGAGGGTGATGAGTGCCAGAGGTGTTGCCATACCGGCCAGGCTGGAGACAGGCGTGGACAGGAATGACGGAAGCCGGATGTGCAGAAGGAAAAAAAGCAGTCCTGCCATACACCCCTGAAGCAGGGGATTTTTGACAAGTCTGAGCAGAAGCGTACGGAGCTTCACGCGCTCTTTCCCGTTAAATGTTTCCAGTACGATCACAGCCGTGATGTTGTACGTGGTGACTACTGCAATGACCAGCATACTGGCAATGGCGGCTTTTTCCGTTCCGAAAACATAGGTGGCCAGTGGAATCCCATAGATTACGATATTGCTTCGGTAGATGGCCTGAATGATGACGCCGCGGCGCGGGTTCTCCCTGACAAGGCGGGGCACGGTGAGCATGAGGATTCCAATCCACACAAGGACGGAAACGACAGCTGTCACGATAAGTGTGACAGACGGCATGGCATCAGGCGCCGCGCTGTAGATGTTGTTGAACATCATGAAGGGAAAGATCACCTGGAATGTCATCTTGTTCAGGCGGTTCATGAACGGGATATCCGCAAGCCCTGTGCGGACGATCATAAAGCCGATGCCGAGATAGATGAGGAATGGCATGACGGCATTGAATGCTGTGAGAAAACTGTTCAGCATACCGGCACCTTTCTGTCAGCCCCACAGAAGTGCCAGAGCCGGCACCATCTGCTTTTTGCGGGAGACCACGCCGCGGAGGAAGACACCATGGTCATGGACTTCGCTGTCGGGGAATGCCTGACGGATGATCTCCTGGTCGCCCAGGAACAGCAGCTGTGTGCCTTCCAGGAGTACATCGGTGATCATGAGAAGCACCATATCGTACTTCTTGTCTTCTTTCATCTTTTCCATCACATCCAGGAATTCCTGTTTCCGCTTCAGCATGTGCCCGGAATCCATGGTTGTGATCTGGCTGATGCCGATCCTGTGATCCGCCAGGTGGAATTCCTTGAAATCGGTCCCGAGGAGGACTTCAGCAGACTTGTCGGCAGAACTGGCGGAGAATACTTCGTGCCCGAGCGCGTCCAGGTCCAGCCCGGCAATCCGTGCAAGCCGCTCGGCAATCCTGCGGTCCTTGGGTGTGGTCGTCGGTGATTTGAACATGACGGTATCGCTGACAATGGCCGCGGCCATGAGACCGGCGAGCTTTTCACCAGGCATCAGCCCGTGTTCCTGGAACATGGTTGCCACAATGGTTGTGGTAGAGCCGACAGGCTCATTGCGCATGAACACCGGATAGCCTGTCTGTACATCCCCCAGACGGTGGTGATCAATAATCCCGACCAGTTCAGCCTGGTCCAGTCCGGGTATGGACTGCCCGATCTCGTTATGGTCGACCAGAACGACACGCTTGCGCTTGGGCCGCAGCAGGTGATACCGGCCCAGGGTGCCGACCACATGGTTCTCGCGGTCCAGAACAGGGTAGCTGCGGTACCGGCTCTGGAGTACTGTTTCCCGGACATCATCCAGAAAATCATCCAGGTGGAAACACACCAGGTCTTCCTTCCTGGCTGCAATCCGGCTGACCGGTGTGGCCTGGTACAGAAGACGGGCTGCCCGCCAGGCATCCAGCGGTGTGCTGATGATGCACGTCTGCGAGGTGATCCCGCGGTACTGCTCTGCCAGATCGCTCTGACAGAGGATGATGCAGTTGGCATGGATGGCCAGTGCCTTTTCCACGACATCGCTCTGCTGACCGCAGAGAATGACCGAATCGCTTCCGACACCGCGCAGGCATTCGCCGGGGGTGGGAAGGGCTATGACTACCTCTCCGGACAGACTGTCAAACACATCATCATCACTGTTGATGATATGTCCTTCCAGTGCGGAGAGCACATTAAAAATCGGTGCGTCGTGGAGGATCGGAGCGTGGATGGCATGCATATCGCTCTCGGCAATCCCGCCGGCCGTGATCATGCCGTACAGTGTTCCGTCTTCATTGGTTACCGTGATGGCATTGATGGCGGGATTGTCCTGCAGCATTTCCCAGGCATGGCTGACTGGCACATTGGTACCCAGCTGAGGCGGTTTGTCAAAATCTATATCCCGTACCTGTGTGCGTACCGTGGAGAGCAGCATGGGGGCCTGAAAGCCGAACCGCCGGAGCAGGAAACTGCTCTCGTCATTCATCTGGCCCAGACGCGCAGGAATGTATCCGTTGTCGCCCAGTGTATTGCACAGGCTGGCATACGCCATGGCCGATACGATGGAATCCGTATCCGGATTTCGGTGTCCGCAGACATATGTTGTTTCCATGATTTCCTCTTTCTTTTCATCAGGTTCTGTCTCTGCTGTATGAAGCAGGCAGAGCACAGTGCTTTGCGGGAAAGCGGCAGAAATGAACTTCTTCCGCTGAATCCCGGAGTATTGTAAAGAGCATGCGCACAGAATACAAGTGCACATGCTCAGCATATACTTATTTTTACAGTCTGACAAGGCAGCCGCAGGCATCTGTTGAAGAATGATGAGCTTTTCCGGCAGCGGACCTGAAAGATCAGCCGGTTTCTTCAATCAGGGTCATGCTCATGGTTTTGCCGATCAAGAAGTTTAACGATAAACTCTCTGTACTTTTCACCCATGGGGAGATCATACTCCGTATAAAGCTCTCTGCGGAGTGACGGAGTGGCTGTATGAGTCATGGGATTGTATCCCTCCTTTTCGGTTTCCCGAAGCAGGACTCCAACGCCACGCTTCTGCCAGGCAGGAAGATCATTGAAGTTGATGCCCCGGGCAAAGAGCAGTTCGTTCTTATCCGACACCGACATACCTTCCAGAACAGAAGTAGCTTTTCGGGGCTGCATGCCTTCCCGTCGCAGTGTCCAGTAGCAGTGTGCGTTCAGTGCGTTTCTGTGTGCATCCTCCTGACGCCAGAGAAAGTAATCCACGACACGACCGGTATCCGGAAGGGGAATGACTCTGCAGTCAAAGGTTGACGGATGCCCCAGTGCGAGAGAGAATGCAGCACTGGCTTCCCCGGCCAGTGTAGTATTGATCTTTCGCACCTTACGCCCGAAGGTATTGTCCTGCATGTGAAAGAGCAGGGAGATTTCATCACTCTGCGTGTACCCGTACAGGATCCGGAACCCGCATTGCATGAGCGCTTTTACGGTATTGACCATAAGATCCCGGAACCGGAGATCAAACGGTGCCTCAAACTGGCAGATTTCCTTGGTCAGGCGGGTGAATGAACGCCCGTCAAGACGGGCAGCGATCCAGATCCCGGGCAGAATGATCTGATCCAGGGACTGCTCATAGATCCGCATACTGCGGTCAAAATCATTGAATTTCATGGTTTCACACCTCACTTGCTTCCCAGGGTTCTATGATGTAATCGGAACCGTCAATGCGCACATGGTAGAGTTCGTCAAAGCCCTCATCCCAGGAGGGAAGTTCCAGCACTCTGTGTGTGGCTGCAAGGGCGACCGAGGGCAGTCGTGCACTGCCTGTGCGCAGTTCGTTCCGCTTTTTGCACTCTGTCATGGAGGAGCGGAAGTAGTACCCGAGAATACGGTATCCATGAGCCCTGGCAGGAAGAATATAGCGTGCCCTGTCTGAGCGCAGCGGGTTGGTGTTGTCCACAACAAACGAAGCACCGGAAGCAAGGCATGCTTCCAGAAGCAGACGCTCCCTGTTTCTTGTGTGCAGTGTATCCAGATTCACGTGTGTAAGATCCGAAAAATACCTGTGATAGAATGTCGTTTTCCCGCTTGCCTGGATCCCTGTAAACAGGATGCATTTGCGCAGCATACAATCACCGTCCTTCTCTGCCCGGGCACGTATGATCCGGTATACAATGACCTGGCAACCGGAACCCAACGCTGTAGCATCCGGTGGGATACATAAAATGAATGTCTGTATCCATGGGCTTTTCCGGATGATGACAGGATTCTACTATATGTCCTGTGGTTTGTCATTGTCCTGAATGGATCATGCACCGGGGAGAATACCGCTGCGGTTTTTCCATGAGATAATCGTGGACGGTCTGTGAAATCAGGCAGGAAATTCCTGGACTGTGGCGAAATAGAATCTGAACATATTTGGATGCCAGTGACTGCATACTCCCTGACCCGGCAAAAACAGGCGGGTTCCTTCAGGATGGCTTCTGCCTGGAATCGGACAGAGCAAAAGCCAGGTTCCGCACAGACTACGGCAAAGGACTGGTTCGCTCTTTCTCACGGATCAGACCTGCCAGCGGACCGGAGACACACGGGAGCAGAAGAAGCGGGAAAATGGCAGACATGAAAACTATATGAAGGAGAATGAAGCATGCTAGTTGAGACCAAAGCCCGGATCGGCGTATTTGCCATCGCGCTGGGTGCATACCTGCCCCAGTTTCCCAGTCTTGTACCGGAGTTTGAAGGCCAGTATCAGGAATTCAAGAAACTGATCCCTGACACTGTGGACCTGATTGACGGCGGGATCGTCACGACCAAGGAAAAGGCCATGGAAGCCGGTGACAAATTCCGTGCTGCGGACGTGGACCTGGTGATCCTGCAGCTGCTGACGTATGCGACCAGCTATAATATGCTGCCCGCTGTGCGTGATCTGGACGTACCGGTGATTCTGGTGAACGTACAGAAGAAACTGGCTCCGGACTATGCCAATACGGATACTCCGACCTGGCTGGGTGAACTGTATGCCTGCGGGGCTGTGGGCGAAATGGTGGCTGACCTGGAACGCGCCGGCAAGCGTCATGCCGTGATCACAGGCGTTGTGGAAGG
>ONWQ01000198.1 GCA_900321565.1 uncultured Eubacteriales bacterium | reverse complement strand
TGCAAAACATTACGTATCAGAAAGGAGAGATGGCTCTCCTCCCACGACTGAAGTCACGGGTGTCCGAGCCTAAATAACATGAAGAAACAGGCAGGAGATGAGCGGATGAAGAAGCTGCCTTTGCATTTTCGTCCGGACGGAGGGTTCCGGATTCTTCTTATGTCCGACGCGCATCAGCGGCCCTATGAGGATGACAGGAGCATCCGTGCGATGGATGCGCTGATCACACGCACCGGCCCGGACCTGGTGATCCTGGGCGGGGATAATGTGGGCGGGTGTGCGGAAAAGGCCGCGTTTGAGGAAACACTCACGCGGCTTGTTCAGCCCATGGAGTCAAGACAGATTCCGTGGGCGCATATATTCGGGAACCATGACCGGACACCGGTCCTGAGCAAGGCGTACCAGGAAACGGTCTATGAATCCTTCCCGCACTGTGTATCCATGCGCAGTCCTGCAGATGTACCCGGGGAAGCCAACTGGTTCCTGCCGGTATGTGACATGCAGGACCGGCCGGTATTCGGCATCTGGGGCCTGGACTCGCATCAGGACTTCACAGGCCCGGCCGCACCGCTCCCGGGATGCCCTGAGGGCGGGCGCGAGCTTCTGCTTCCGCAGCGTCTGCAGTCCCGGTCGGATGATGACTTCATCCGCTGGGAACAGATCGCATGGTATGTCCGGCTGTCCGGAGAGCATGAGGCAAAGTACGGTGGCAGGATTCCGTCCCTGATGGTCCTGCATATCCCGCTCCCGGAATATCGCGAGATTCTTCTCAATCCGGTGGAGACAGACATGCGCGGCGAGTGCCATGAAGGGGTTTCCTCCTCGGAAGTCAATTCCGGACTGTTTGCGGCAGCTCTGCAGCGCGGGGATGTATGTCTCATATTCTCCGGGCATGACCACGTCAATACGTTTGACGGCGTATATGGTGGGATCCGCATGGGGTATGACGGCAGTATCGGATACCACGGGTATGGCCTGAAAGACGCTGCAGCACCGGAGAATGTGCACAGACTGCGGGGCGGGCGCATCTTTGACCTGCGCATCACGGACCCATGGCATCCGACCACAGAGATGGTGCTTGTGGGGGACGCGGTCTGAGAAAAACAGAGCAAGTGTTTTCATTGGAGCGTCTCTGTGGTATCCTTTGTGTGAGAGTATGGCGAACGTCGACAAATACACAATGCATGGAGGCGCTGATTGAAAACGAAACAGAGCACGCATGCACGCGCGCGTACGGAACGGAAAAAAACCGGCCGCAGGATTAATGTGGTCACAGTGTATGTGTCATTGATCTTTCTGGTGGTGGCTGTCCTTTTGGGCACTCTGTTTTATATGCTCAGGAGCAGTACACTGGAGCGGGAAGCGCGGGAAACCCTGGTCTCGCTGACGGCTTCACTGGCGGATCAGTTTGACAGTCAGATCGTGGATGTCATGGAAAGGCAGGTCCCGCTGCGCATTGCGGCCCGGGATGTGGCCACGGAGTATGTGCAGACCCTGGCGCAGACTGAAAAACCAAGGTATGAGGAGATTCACGGACTGATTCAGCTGCTTGGGGAGATCAAGTCGGCATACAGTGTGCCGGATGAGATGGAAATCTACTTTCCGGTTTCCCGGACACTGGTAGGAACACGCGGTGTGCGGTTCCTTTCGGACAAGAAGTATACGCCCAACCGGCTGAATGCCTACTGGGAGTCCCTGGGTGTGCGCGACTCCATGTGGATGAAGCGCACCGAGGACGCGGAAAACACATTCATCAGCTTTCTGAGGATCTACCCGGGTATATTCCAGCCGGAGAATGAGCCGGTCCTGATTCTGTCCTGCCGTGAGACAGGTTTTCTGGAGCGTCTGCGCGCACTGACACACAGTCTGCTTGCAGAGGACCGGATTCTTCTGATGACTTATGATAACCGGATCGCGAGCGCGGAGGAAGCATCGCTGTCCGGGCTGAGTCTTACGGACATCATGGAAGGTGATGAGGTCCGGCTTCCGGAAGGACGCTATCTGCTGGCGTCCCACGGGACAGCTGCCAGGGAGCTCATGCTTGGCCTGATGCGCCGGAAAAGTGACGGCACGGATATTTCCTTCCTGTGGTGGGCGCTGCCGGCACTGGCATTTCTGCTGATCGCGCTGATCCTCGTCCTGTATGTGCACAGCAGGCATTATACACTGCCCATGAACCGGCTGGCAGAACAGATGCACCTGACGGATGAGGACGGTCCGCTGTACAGTCCGGGCAGAACATTCTCGCGGATGGAAACCCAGATCGGTGAAATGCAGGAAATGCATGAGGAAAAGGCGCAGGCGATTGAGAAAAGCAGACAGTCCCTGCGCGAGAGCTATCTGAAGGCAATGATCCGGGATGAGATGCAGTACATGCATCCGCTGCCGGAGCTCGGCCTGGCGTTTCCATATACGCATCTTCAGTGCATTATGCTCAGCGACAGTCCGGACAGCCGGGAAGAACAGGCTCTGTCGGACATGTTTTCGGGCTTCCCGTGCCAGGTGGAAGTGTTTCAGTCGGATCAGCGGGAATGGCTGTACCTGGTCAATTTTGACCTTACGGATGGCATGAGCCTGACGCAGCTGCTGTGCAATGCGGTGGAACATATGCCGGATTCCGAGCTCGCCTTCGGTGTGGGACTTCCGGTCCAGACCGGTGCCATGCTGGGTGTTTCCTATCGCTGTGCACGCAGGGCACTGAGCGGACGCTATTTTGAAAAACAGCAGCGTGTGTGGGAATTCCGCAAGGACCAGGTGCATGCCACGGATGATCAGGCGATCAGCGAGGTGCTCGGTAAGGTTGTTGAGCTTCCGTACCTGGCCATGAACCGGTCCCGTGAGAATGAAGAAAGCCCGGGTGAGGAAAAGATCAGTGAGATCATCCGGAGCCTGCGGCAGATGATCCCCTACATGGGCACCACACGCTCCATCATGCTGCTGACCGGCGCATGCTTTGCCAAGGCTGCGTATGATATGAAGGTATCACCGGCGGAAGTGTATGGCGGGGACCTGATGCAGGTGTACTATCATCTGGAGGATATTGACAGCTATGCTGCCAGAATGCGGCTGGACTGCCAGCGCCTGAGCGCATACATGCGCAGGGAACGCGCCAGCGGGAACCAGAGTCTGGTGACCATGGTACAGGAAGTGATGGACAACTGTCCGCCATCCGAGCTTTCGACCCAGACCATTGCGGAGACACTGGGCATTTCCACAGGCCATCTGAGCCGTGTTTTCCATCAGGAAACCGGGGAAAAACTCGTGGACCGGATTCAGAAAACACGGATGGAGCATGCGGCAAGGCTGCTCCGGGAGACGGATATGAGCCTGGAGGAAATCTGCAGTGAGGTCGGGTACAGCCGTGTGCAGTATCTGACCGGCAAGTTCAGGGAATACAGTGGCATGACGCTGACCGAGTACAGACAGGCCATGCGCGGAAAATAAGAATCATGATACCGGAACCGACACAGAGACAGGAGGGTCCCCATGGCATTCCCGATTGAGTATGAATACCTGTATCACTATGATGTGTACCCCAAAGTCGTCAGGAAAGATGTGGAGACGGAGATCACCATCCGCCCGCTCGGCGGACGCACCTGCTTTTTCCCCGGGACTGACTATGAAATGACGGTCAAGGGGATCACGGGCGGCATGCCGGCATACTTCCCGGTCTCATCCCAGTACCAGAGCGTGACGGTGTGCCCGGACGCAGACGGTGTGATCCGTTTCCGGCATACCTTCTGCATAGAGCAGGAGTATATGCTGGACATTGCGTATACGGATCACCGGGGGCGCAGCACCAAAGAGCGGTTTTACATCTACTGTGTGGACGGGGACCTGGTCGGGCGCTATCCCTACATAGGGGACCTGCACACGCATACCACGTATTCCGACGGGAACCAGAATCCGGAAGTGGTCTGCGCCAATTACCGCAAGGCCGGGTATGATTTTCTGGCCATTACGGACCATCGCAGGTACTATCCGTCCCTGGAAGCCATGCGCTTTTATGAAAAGCTGCCGGTGGGCCTGCGGGTACTCCCCGGGGAGGAAGTGCACCTGCCCAAGGCATTCGGTCAGTTCATTGATCCGCATACAATCGCCATTGGAGGCGAGTATTCCGTCAATGCGCTGATTGAGCGCGATGATGTGGATAATATTCCGACGGATGACGCAAGCCGTTCGCTGCACGGACAGTGCCCGCCGGTCATGGATCAGGCGGCGTATGAGAAAACGATCCAGGAAACCATGGACAGCATGGAGATCCCGGAAGGCGTGGACCGGGTGCCGGCAGCGGGCCTGAAATGGGCATACGATGAAATCCGCAGGGCCGGAGGTCTGGCCATCTTCCCGCACCCGTACTGGATTCATGATGTGTTCCATGTGCCGGCAGGGCTCCATGATTATATGGTTGAATCACGGTATTTTGATGCGTTTGAGGTCCTGGGCGGTGAAAACTACTATGAACAGAACGGGTTTCAGACCGTACGTTACTATGAGGACCAGAGACGGGGGTTCCGTTACCCGGTTGTGGGAAGCACAGACAGTCATAATTCCAACCCGACCAACCGCAATGCGCTGATCTGCTCGACCATGGTCTTTGCGCAGACGGATACATGTGCGGATATCCTTGGTGCCATCCGCGGTTTCCGCTCCGTGGCTGTGGATACAATCAGCAAGGAATTCCGGCTGGTGGGCGAACTTCGGCTTGTCCAGTACGCATGCTTCCTGCTCAGGCATTATTTCCCGCTGCATGACGAGCTCTGCTATGAGGAAGGTCTGCAGATGAAGAAGTATGTGACCGGGGATGCACAGGAAAAGGCAGAGGCGCTGCGTGTGCTCAACGTGATCCATGGACGTGTCGACGCCATGCGTACCAGGTATTTTGATTTTCCGCAGGAAGGCACTGCGGAAGCGTAAAGGAGATGAGCCTGTGGACATCAGCCTGCCGGATATCTGGGGCCAGGGTGCCCTGTTTGCTTTCTCCGGACTGGACGGCGCCTGTACCGTGGCACACGGCATGCAGGCATACCTCCTGGGTGACCTTCTGGGCGTGCGCGTATGCGGCGCGGAAATGTTTGATCTGTATGTTTCCCTCGGTGAAATCAAGGACATCCGCTATGAGATCGTGGCATCAGACCTGATTTCGGGCTGCCTGCGTGACAGAAGCGGGCAGGAAACGCAGGTGATCCTGACATTCCTGGACGAGAATACGATCGTGGGCGTCTGCGGACGCGGACGGCTGCGAGTACGCGCACTGGACGAAATCTGTCCGGAAAAGACGGATGGAATGGTATGCTATCGCGGAAAGGATACGGTATATACCCTCTTCAGTGAGGACACAGAGCAGGAAACCGTATTCGCGTTCTCGGGCCATGCGAACCCGTCTGTGAGCATGCAGACCGTGCTCGGACTGAAGGAAAAGCGGCTGGCCCTTTACCGGTCGTATGCGAAGTATGCACCGGTCCGTTCCGATGTACAGAGAACCTTTCTCAAGTGTATGTCCGTGATGCGCTCCCAGGTGTATACCCGGGAGGGCCGCTTTCACCAGCGCTGGACAACACCGGACCGTCTGCCGCACCGCTGGCTCTGGCTGTGGGACAGTGTGTTCCATTCCATGGGGAACCATGTACTGTCCCCGGGACTGGCGCAGGAAACCCTGCTGTCCGTCCTGGATGCGCAGCAGCCGGACGGAATGATCCCGCACATGGCAAGACCGGACTATGTTTCCGGGATTACCCAGCCGCCGGTCCTTGCCTGGGGCGTGCTCCGGGAGTATGAAAGGACCGGTGACCGTGCGTTCCTTGAAGCATGCATGCCGGGACTGGAACGCTATCTTCAGTGGAACCTGCGCAACCGGATGGACCCGGAGACGGGCCTGTTCTTCTGGGATGTGAATCCGGACCAGCCTACGAACCGGTGCGATGAGAGCGGTATGGACAATTCCCCGCGCTTTGATCATGCGCGGAAAATGGGCTGCGTGGATTTCTG
>ONWQ01000110.1 GCA_900321565.1 uncultured Eubacteriales bacterium | reverse complement strand
TTAAAAACTGAACGAAGTTTATCATACAGAAGAAGTCAGGATAAGTAAATAGGGAAGAATTGTGAGAACTTATAAAATACAAAAAAGGAGTGCGCAAACACAGACAGATGTGATATCATAGCTTTGTTTTTTCTTTCCTGGGGTTAACACAGAAGATGCTTATGAGAAAAGTTCTCCTGTGCAGTGCGATGAGTAATGACTGGACCCATGCTTGATACATGATGCCGGATGATCAGAGAACGGAATAAGGACAGACTCTGGCGGAAGGGATAATCTGATTGAAGGGTTGAAATAAAGTCAGAAGGCATCGGGTCACTTGGTATATCCAATCCTGTTGAAGGAAAGAGAATGGCTTGATTATTTGTTTGGATAGCATTGGGAGGTATTGGTAATGACACAAAAAGATTTTTCTGAGATCCGCAAACGTCTGCAGGCAGAAAAGCGTGCTGCTACGCTGATTCGTGGCTGGTATGTGGATGCTACCGGGAAAGTACTGACATCTTTTAAGACGCCAGTCGGTTTGATTCCGCAGGCGGAATATGAAAAATATATGGTATTGTTCAAAAAGACTCTTTCAGGAACGGTGGATCAGAATCTGATTGATGTTCCCGTCAAAGCAGATGACAGTGGAAATCCATGCTATATGCAGTTAATGGAACTTTGCAAGTCTGAGCTTGAAGATGACGCTATTGCCGAAATCATGTTTACAAAGGTTGCTCAGGCGATGCTGAAGGAAAATGGTGACTTGTCCCAATCCGTGGATGAGTTGAAAAAAGCGCCAAATATGCTGATTCTGCTGCTCTATGATTCCTTCGATGTGGCATACAGGCATCCGGATGGCGAACAGGAACTGGAAATGTCGGAAGCTGTATTCAACTATGTTCTATGCGCAGTATGCCCGGTAAAACAGGGGAAGGACAGTCTCACCTACAGTGATGCAGATGCTGCATTTATCGCACGCCCGGCTGACTGGAGCGTACTTGCACCCACGATGGGGTTCATGTATCCGGCATATGATTCCGGGAATATGAATATCTCTTCTGCCAGTGTTTACACCAAGGATGCTTCAAATCTGCATGAAGATTTCTTAAAGGATGTATTTGATTATGAGCCTTTGATGTCAGCTACCATGCAGTCAGCAACATTGTGCGATATTCTGCAGAATACATTGCAGGAAGAGTGCAGCATGGAAGTCATTCAGTCTGTGACTGGCACAGTGAATGCCATAGTGGCTGAGCAGAAGGAAGATAAGGACGCTGAACCGGCAAAAATCGGTGGACGTGAGGTCAGCGAAATACTGACGAGTTGCGGCGTATCGGAAGAAAAAGTGCAGGCGTTTACCACAGGATTCCAGGAAGCATTTGGCGAGAATGAACTTCCGGCGATCAATGTAATGCCGACACGTGAGTTCAAAGTTCAGACACCGAGTGTGCAGATCAAGGTCGCACCTGACCATGCAGACCTTGTCACAACGAGACTGATTGATGGCCAACGTTATATTATGATCCTTGCGGATGGAAACGTAGAAGTGAATGGGGTCAATATCACCATTCAATAACGGGGAGCATATGAAGAAGATAGGCATCCTTTCCTTTATTCACAACAATAATTTTGGGTCAGTATTACAGGCTTATGCGTTACAGCATCAGATTGCAGATCTTGGGTATCTTGCACAGCATGTTGATTATCAGCCTTCAGCCAGTGAAAAAGTCCGGAATATGCTTACGTGCGGGAATTCTCCGACACTGTTGCTGGATTCATTAAGAAAACGGCGCGTTTTGCTAAAGGAAGAGGAGGCCCGGAAAAAGCAAATGTCGCTTGAGACTTTTCTCCGGCGGGAACTGAATCTCAGTGCGGTATGCTCTGACTATGCTGCACTTCAGTCAAACAGTCATCAGTATGATATCCTGTTATGTGGAAGCGATCAGATATGGTCACCGACCTGGCTCAATCCGGCATATTTCCTGAGTTTCTGCGATGACCTTCCAAAAATTGCCTATGCCTGTTCTCTGGGAGTCAGCACAATCACGAGTTCACGTAAAGCCGAGATGATGAAAACATGGCTGCGTGGATTTCAGAAGATCTCTGTCCGGGAAGAGGAGGGATCAGTCCTGATTCAACAACTGACAGGTACCAAGCCTGCAGTGGTTCCTGACCCTGTTCTGCTGGCGAACCCGATAATATGGACGGGGCTGGCTACCAATCATACATGCCACACGCGCGCAAGTGGGAAGCTGGTATGCTATTTTTTGGAGAATCCGGCAAATTATCAGAAGCATATAAAAAAGCTGACTGAACAGTATCATATACAGCCACTCATTCTTCCGATCGGAAGTGCTTCCTTCCATATGTCAGATATGGAATTGGCCGATTCCTGTACCCCTGAAGATTTTTTATACTTATTGTCCGAAGCGGAAATGGTATGTACAGATTCGTTCCACGGAGCACTTCTGGCAGCTTTGCTTGGCCGCCCGCTGTATACGATTCTGAGAGATTCGACAGAAAAAGCAGACAACAGAAACAGCCGTATATATCAGCTTATGCGATTGTTACATGCAAACCATGAAGAAGTTACTGTTATGGATGGGTCAAGGCAGGAAAGAATCAGAGAATACCGTGAGTATGGTCAGGCATGGATCAAGTCTGCTCTGGACAGTGTATAGCAAAGTAAAAGCGCTGTGTCACGCAGCGCTTTTGCTTTGCTATAAAACACTGACTGCATTCTCTGGCAGGTGCTCAAGAAGCTGATGCCAAAGACTTGGGACTGGTGATGCAATATGAATCAAAACATGTTGAATTGGGTGCATCAGGGTCAGTTCTGAGGAATGTAGTGCAAAGCGTCCGGGAAGAAGTGGAGACTCGTGCCCATAGAGAAAGTCACCGAAAACAGGGCAGCCCAGAGTTGACAGATGAACACGGATCTGATGAGTTCTTCCGGTTACCAGACTCAGGTGCACAAGACTCAGGCCGTTCTCTGATTGTTCAAGCACCTGGTACCTGGTCGTGGAAGGCTTTCCGTCCTCTTGCACCATACGCTTGATTGTGGAACCTGGCTGCATCCCGATTGGAAGATTGATGATACCAGACAATGGAGACAGTGTTCCATGCACTAAAGCCGTATATTCCCTGTGAAAGGATGAAGAATGCAGAATGCTCTGAAGCCTGTACTGCGCAAATGCTGATTTGGCGATTACCATTAGGCCGGACGTGCCTTTATCCAGCCGGTTTACAGGCCGATAAACAAAGTTATGAGGTTTTCCAAGGTACTGAAAAACAGCATTCTCCAGGGAGTCATTCGGATAGGCATGACTGGACTGACTGGCAAGAGGTGCAGGTTTGTCGACGATAAGCATATGTTCGTCTTCATAAGGTATTTTCAATGGTAACTGAAATGGTTCTGTCGGATACTTCGGCATGGAAGCCGGAAACTCGACACGAAGCAGATCGCCTGTTGATACTGTAGTACGCACTGTGACAGCTATACCATTCAGGGAGATGGTACCAGACCATTTTGCGCTTTTCAGCTGGGTCTGGCTCAGTCCGATCTCGTGCAGAAGTAGATGCTTGATTGTCATGCCATGCATGGCTGAAGAAACTGTGATATCCAAACTGTCACCTTCTATTGTCTGACCTGAAAGGTCAGTTCTGTTCTCTGGTGTAGGTGTACCAGATGATTCAGTACTATTCTATGTAATCTTTTGTTCTGTGTCTACCTGTCGGAAAGGACTCTTGCTTGGCTGTTGCATGGGACCTTGAATGAAGACTTCAGATGAGTTATAGTCATTGTTGAACAGTGAGGGAGGAGTTAGCCATGGAGAGAAAGACTATGGTACAGGAAGCAGTCAGGGTTGCATGGCCGGCAGTGCTGGAAAGCTTTTTTGTTGCAATAGCCGGTCTCATTGATACAATGATGGTAGCAACTCTGGGAAGTTATGCGGTCGCGGCTGTAGGCCTGACTCAGCAACCGAAGTTTGTTGGACTCGCTGTTTTCTTTGCCATTAATGTGGCGGTGTCTGCATTGGTTGCGCGCCGAAAAGGTGAACAGAGGCAGGACCATGCCAATACGATTCTTCTGACAGCTTTATTGCTCACATTGATCCTTTGTACCATAGTGACTGTCG
Source organism: uncultured Eubacteriales bacterium (assembly GCA_900321565.1). Classification (GTDB taxonomy): domain Bacteria; phylum Bacillota; class Clostridia; order Christensenellales; family Aristaeellaceae; genus UBA2943. Next base: position 4,794 of record ONWQ01000110.1, on the reverse strand, counting down.
CTTCTCTCCTGCTGGCGGATCCTTTGATGAAGCTGGCAGGCAGCAATTCAGATACACATGAATCTGCAGTGACCTATTTTCAGATCATCATGGGTGGAACATTCTTCAATGTCATTTCACTGGTGATTAATGCAGCACAAAGGGGGAGCGGGAACACAAGGATTGCAATGACAACAAATGTGACCTCCAGTATTGTGAATGTCCTGTTCAATTACCTGCTGATCGGCGGCAATCTTGGCTTTCCGAAGCTGGGCGTAGCAGGTGCTGCTATTGCTACAGTGCTTGGTACGGTTGTGGCATGTGGAATGAGTGTATTTTCTCTGTTTCATAAGAACAGTTATTTGAGTTATGCATGGATGAGTAAGATGCATTTTCGGCCTCGTATGGAATCATGCAAAAAGATTATGAAACTGGGAAGCAACATGTTTGTTGAGAACATCGCCATGAGAGTTGGCTTTCTGGCGACGGCATTATTGGCAGCCAGACTTGGTACGGATGCCTTTGCTGCGCATAATGTAGGTATGAATGTGCTCGGGCTGGGTTTTTCGTTTGCTGACGGGATGCAGGTAGCAGCGGTTGCATTAACTGGTCAGTCTTTGGGAGCAGGAAAAAAGGAACAGGCCCGTAAGTATGGAAGTATCTGTCAACACATAGGATTTGGAATTTCCGTTGCGCTTTCTGTTATTCTTCTTGCAGGCGGAAGATGGTTTTACAGCCTGTACTTCAGGGAAGAGCATATCATATCCATGGGATTGCTCATCTGCAGATTTATAACAGTCATTGTAATTCTTCAGATTTCTCAGATTATCTATGGAGGTTGCCTGCGTGCGGGTGGGGATGTTCGTTATACACTGGTGGCATCGTTAGTCAGTGTTACATTGATCCGGACGATCGTAACACTTGTCTTCACCCTGGTCGTACCATTGGGGCTGACCGGCATATGGCTTGGCATATTTTCAGATCAGATGACACGTTTTCTCTTTATGTTTTTCCGGTTCCGTCAGGGGAAATGGGTTGATATTGCAATGTGATCATCTGTATTTTTCTTGTCTTCTCAGGATTATTTGAGAATACACTGTTGACTTTAATACGCTAAAGCACTATAGTGTTAAAGTCACGATATAAAGTATGTTGATGGAGGAGACAGAAATGATAAAAAGGATTATTCTCTTAAGTCTGGCTTTGCTGTTGCTTGTATCTTTTGCGTCGGCAGAGGATGATTTGGAGTATGTAAAAGGCAAAGGAGTTTTGGTTGTAGGCATAACCGATTTCGCACCAATGGACTATAAGGACGAAAATGGAGAATGGATCGGTTTTGATGCTGAACTTGCAACAGCGTTTGCCGCCAGTCTTGGAATAGATGTCGAGTTTCTCGAAATTGAATGGGATAATAAAATCCTTGAATTAAACGGCAAAACGATTGACTGTGTCTGGAATGGAATGACGCTGACAGAAGAAGTGCTTTCTGCCATGGAATGCTCCAACGCTTATGCCAATAATGCGCAGGTTGTCGTTATGCCGGTCGATAAGATTGATGCATATCAGGATGTTGAAAGCTTGAAAGACCTGGCGTTTGCTGTTGAAGCAGGCAGTGCAGGCGAATCAGTTGTTCAGGCCTTGGGCTATACTACTGTATCGGTAACGAATCAGGCTGCTGCTTTGATGGAAGTTGCAGCACAAACCAGTGATGCTGCGGTGATTGACGCACTGATGGCTGGCGCAATGGTCGGAGAGGGTACAGGGTACACGAATCTTGCTTATTCTATTGGACTGAACAGTGAAGAATACGGTGTAGGATTCAGGAAAGGCTCCAAGCTGGCAGAAGCATTGAATGAATTTCTTGTTAAATCCTATGCCGATGGCACACTGATGACTATTGCTGAAAAGTATGGTGTGCAGGCAGCAATGATTGAACAAACTGCAGAATAATCTAGCGCACTGATCAACATGAGCAGAGAGCAATTGCGCTTTCTGCTCTTTCTCTAATTCCGGAAAGGCGATATACAGTATGGATACAATACTGCAGCAGATGCCGGTGGTTATCGGCGCACTGAACAAAGGTTTTCTGCAGACACTGAAGCTGTTTTTTGCAACCCTGGCGGGTGCAATTCCTCTTGGACTCGTGATTTCAATGGGATCAATGTCTCGAATCAGACTACTGAACCGGATTACCCGTGTCTTTGTATGGATTATCCGTGGTTCACCGCTTATGATTCAGCTATTGATCATATATTACTTTCCCGGACTGGTATTCCATACGCCGATCTGGGGCGGCGGCGAGGACGGCCGATTTCATGCTGCAGCAATTGCTTTTATCATCAATTATGCGTGCTATTTTTCTGAGATTTATCGTGGGGGAATACAGGGCATCCCTGTAGGTCAGGAAGAAGCCGGATTGGTTTTAGGAATGACCCGATTTCAGATTTTCTGGCATGTGAAGCTGCTTCAGATGATCAAGGCAATCGTTCCGCCAATGTCTAATGAGATTATTACACTTGTCAAGGATACGAGTCTTGCAAGAATTATAGCCTTGCAGGAGATTATTTGGGCCGGGCAGGCATTTATGAAGGGCAGCCAGGGAATATCGGGCGCGATTTGGCCGCTTTTCTTCACAGCGGTTTATTATCTTTTAAGCATAGGAATCTTAACCATTCTATTGAATAGGCTGGAAAAGCGCTTGGCATTTTTCCGATAAGGAGACATACTAAATGGCAATACTTGAAGTCGAGCATGTGCAAAAAGTGTTTGGAAAAACCGAGGTATTGCATGATATTTCCTTTTCGATGGAAAAGGGAATGACGCTTTCTTTGATTGGATCTTCAGGCAGCGGCAAAACGACACTTTTGCGCTGTCTGAATTTTCTCGAAACTCCGACTGCCGGAAGGATCATTGTGAATGGGGAAACTTTGTTTGACTCGGCACAGGTCAGCCAGAAGACAGATCATGAGCTTCGAAAAAAAAGACTGCACTTTGGCCTTGTCTTTCAATCATTCAACCTCTTTCCACAGTATACTGCACTGCAGAATGTGACTCTGGCCTGTGAACTGCTGGCAAAAGAAAAAAAGGCATGGCATACAGACCGGAAGCGGATACAGCAGGAGATTAAGGAAAAGGCAAACGGTCTGCTGACACAGATGGGCCTCGCAGACCGTACCGGGAATTATCCATATCAATTATCCGGAGGCCAATGTCAACGTGTGGCAATTGCTAGGGCATTGGCACTTGAACCGGACATACTGTGCTTTGATGAACCGACATCTGCGCTGGACCCCGAACTCACCGGAGAAGTCTTACGGGTAATCAGATCATTGGCAGAGCGTAAAATGACCATGATTATTGTTACTCATGAAATGGCATTTGCAAAGGATGTAGCGCAGCAGGTTGTTTTTATGGACCGGGGGGAGATCTGTGAAATGGGGACGCCTGAGCAGGTGTTCTGTTATCCACAAAAAGAGAGAACAAAACAGTTCCTGGCCGGATACCATCAGTAACCCATAAGTAGTCGATGCATTCATGCATGCTTTTCCATGCATTCGAGCAGTTCCACAAGGACAGTGTTCTGAACATCCATACCGCGTCTGGTAAGTTTCCAGCACTGTTCGTCGTGTAGTATGAGCCCTTTTTGTTCTTGCGCCATCAGGACGATTCCAAAAACTGAATTAAGCGGTATACCGTGCCGGAGAAGAAATGCCTGCTCTGACACGCCTTCATTCATGCGTAATCCAAGCATCATCGTTTCAAACATTGCATCACGTCGGCTGATGGATTCAAGGTTAAATCTTTCGGGATGCCCTTCTTTCAGCATGGCAAAGTATTCGTCCAGTGTTGATGGGTTTGTCTTACGGTAGTACTCGATTCCGGAGTCTGAAGAAGATGGCATCAGAAGTGAAGCGGCACTGCATCCAAGTCCGATATATGGAACCTGTTTCCAATATCCGATATTGTGCCTGCATTCATTGCCGGGAATGGCAAAATTTGAGATTTCATACTGCCGGAATGCATGTGCAGACAGTATGTCCCTGGCAGTATTATACATTTCCCGTTCCTCTTCATCCTCAGGAAGAGAGAGCTTATGTTGATCCAGCAAGCACTTCAGGGGCGTTCCATCCTCAGGAATCAGTCCATAACAGGAAAGATGATCCGGGTGCAGGCTTAACGCACATTCAACAGATTCTCTCCATTGATGCACTGTCTGGCCAGGTAATCCGAACATGAGGTCCAGATTCAAGTGTGTAAAGCCTGCTTTGTGAATCAGGTCAGCTGACGAACGGACCATATTCCAGTCATGGATTCGACCAAGTGTTTTTAATAATTCCGGCTGTTTGGCCTGCATGCCCATAGAGATTCGGTTGATTCCATACTCTTTTGCCGTTTGCAGGAAAGAATCAGTCAGGGTTCCGGGATTACATTCGACTGTCGCCTCAACGCAAGCTGAGAAATCAAAAACCTCGTGCAGACCTTTTAACAGTGCTTCAAATAATGCGCACGGTAAAACAGATGGAGTCCCGCCGCCGATATACAAAGTACTTATCTGCGGATGATTCAGATTATGGCTTAAAAATGTCGCTTCATCGAGCAGTGCCTGGACGTATTCTGTGAAGTGTGAATCCTGACCGGCAAACGAGGTAAAATCGCAATACGTGCATTTTTTTATGCAGAAGGGAATATGTATATATAACTCTGTCATGTTTCATCCATTTTAAGAACAGCAAGAAATGCTTCACTTGGGACCTGTACGGTTCCAAACTGGCGCATGCGCTTTTTACCTTCTTTCTGCTTTTCAAGAAGTTTCTT
>ONWQ01000132.1 GCA_900321565.1 uncultured Eubacteriales bacterium | reverse complement strand
TACCCGGGGGTTCCGCAGATGCTGGAGCAACTGTCGGCTGTGGCAGAACTGGCCATCGTCAGCAATGGCCAGAAGGATTATATTGAGCACAGTGTGGAAACCATGGGGCTGAAGGATTATTTCGTTCGCATGCAGGCATCGATCCCGGGCAGGAGCAAGACAGAGGTCCTGGCACTGATGCTGCAGGAAATGCAGCCGGACCGTGCATGCCTTGTGGGTGACCGCCGGACGGACATCACGGCCGGGGTTGGGAATCATCTGCCGACGCTTGCGATCGGGTACGGGTACGGGACCGCGGACGAGTTCGAGGGTGCGGATGCCTGTGCAGCTTCCGTGGAGGAAGCCGGCAGTATGCTGATGCACTGGGTAGAGACAGGAAAATTCCAGGCCTGAGCGGATCAGGCCATGGTTCAGAGCGTATGGATGCATACGCTTTTTTCTGTGCACGGAAAAACCGGAAGCCGTGCGGCTTCCGGTTGTCTGATACGCGAGCATTATTTGGGCTGGGGGATGGAGACCTGCGGAGGCGTGTATACCTGGCTCTGGAAGGTCTTTTCAAAGTCCGAGGCGCTTATGCCGACAGCCTGGGAAGTCCCGATGGTGGTCAGGCCGATGCGTCCGAACAGATCACTGGATTTCTGGCTCAGGCCGTAGTCCGAGCTTACCGGTGTGGAGATCAGTTGATTTTGTCCATTCAGCCGATGATAGGTCAGTGTGGTGGCTGACGGGTATGTACCGGGTGCACCAGGCGAATATACGGACTGGCTCATCGCGTTCTGGAAAAGTCCGGGATATGCATCCGAGTCATACCAGAAGAAGGTGGTCAGATCACCGTTCAGCCGGCCGATCTGAACGACCTGATTGTCCTGAATGGTGTAGATGCTGATGACGCTGTCCGTGCTCTGGCCTGCGTTCCCGATCATCAGTTCAGGTGTACCATCACGGTTCAGGTCAAAGACAGAAACCAGTGCCTGGACCATGGGCCCGCCGGTGGGATATCCGCTGGTATGACTGGAACTGTCCTGACTGATCAGGTTCTGGTAGAGTGTGGACCACTGCACGGCCAGAGCGTTTTCATAGACAATGACCGGCATTTTCCGGCTGGTGGCCGGGTCCGGATCCTGGACATAATGTCCGTCCAGGTCCACATACTTTCCGTCTACCCAGGTATCGACAGCCATTTCACCGCTGCCGGCCAGGTAATAGGTATTGTCGATCCACTTGTTCTTTTCCATGTATCCCTTTTTGTCAAAGTGATACCACTTGCCGTCAATCTCAACCCAGACACTGGACGGATAGCTGCCATCGGTGCACTGGTACCACCAGCCTGTCTGGTCCTGGACCCATGTGCCCGGCTGGGTTGAAGAGGCGGGCTTGCTCTGTCCGCTGACCAGGCGGCCGTCAGAACCGACGTACTGGTTTCCGACCCAGGTATTGACGGCCATTTCACCATTGACCTTCAGGTAGCAGTTATCCACCCAGGTACCGCAGACCATGTATCCGTCAGCGCCAAGGTAGTAGTACTTGCCTTCCAGCTGCAGCCACTGGTTCTTGGGATAGGTGCCGTCGGAGTACTGATACCACCAGCCCTTGTCATCCTTCTTCCAGCGCCCGACGGTATGCGCGCTGTCAGAGACAACGGAACGGTTCCAGGCGCCATCGGCACCGACATAGTATCCGTCGACCCAGGCATTGGTGACGAGCTTGCCGTCACTGCCGACGAAGTAATCGCCAACCCACTTGTCATGGTCCATGTACCCGGATTTTTCGAAGTGATACCAGATACCGTCAATCTTTTTCCACTGGCTCTTCAGGTAACTGCCATCCCAGTAGACATACCGCCAGCCGGTCTTGTTCTTGACCCACTTGGGCGGTTCGTGCACTTCTTCCTCACTGGAGGGTGCGTTCTGGGCAGTGGTTCCGGTGTTCGGTGTGGCGTAAACGACAGTGACCGGGGTCCGGGTGGGGACCACTGTAGGCACAGGCGTGGGTACGGCTGTAGGTACAGCCGTCGGGACCGCCGTGGCACGGGAGGCACTGGCATTGGCATTGGTACGGATCAGGTCAGCCTGATTGGTATCCGCGTATACATAGGACCAGCCGCGCTGCTGACAGATGCTTTCCGCGCGTGTGCCGCGGGAGACAAGAAGTGTCAGGTTCGGGCAGTCCACGAAAGCCTGAGCCGAGATCTCCTGGACAGAAGCGGGAACGGTGAGATAGCCGAGCTGGCGGCAGCCGACAAACGCGAAATCCCGGATGGTCGTCAGGGAAGCGGGCAGGTCGAGCCCGACCAGGGACGTGCACTGCGCAAACGCAGAATCCCCGATGCTGGTCAGCTGGTAGGGAAGCCCCACGGTCTGCAGTGCGCTGCAGCCGGAGAACAGTCCGTCCCCGATTTCCGTGAGCGTACCGGGCAGCTGGACCGCAGTCAGAGCTGTACAGTACTGGAAAGCCCTGGGACCGATCTGTGTGATCAGGCCGGGCATGAAAATGCTTTTCAGTCCGGTCATGCCGGAGAATGCGTTCTCACCGATCACGGTTACGCTGTAGGGAAGCGTAATGGAGACCGCGTTACTTCCGGAAAAGGCACGCGGACCGATGGCGGTCACCGTGCTTGTGTTCCATGTGCCGGGCACATAGACGTTCGTATCGCTTCCCTGATAGCGGTCCAGTGTGGCAGTCGTTCCGGTGCCGGTTAGCGTGAACGAGTAATCGGCCCCGTCAGCCAGGGCGGATGTCACACAGAGCAGCAGGGAGAGCAGAATCAGGAGCAGAGTTCTTTTCATGATCCATCACCTCAAATTCAGCTACATCATTCAAACGAATGTGGGCCTGGGTTTGTTCCCGCCTGTCGTGAAAATGTTACAGGGTTTTCCGGTGTTATGTTCCGCTGGCGCGGCCAGCCTGTTGTGACTGGCCGAAAGAGATGGTATACTTACATCATAAGCGATACTTTCTTTATGACACAGACAAACGGAATTCGTTTTCCTTCGGCTGCAGACAGTATGAATACAGTATCAGGAACAGGCCGGCACAGCGGAAATCCGGAAACGTCTGATCTGTGTGAAAACAAAAGGAGGAAGAACCATGAAAAAGAGCGTTGCCATATCCTGCATTGCGGTGCTTGCCGTACTGGCTCTTGTGTTCGGTGGCCTGTACATATCCGGCAACAGGGCAAGGACTGCCCAGGTTACTGCCCTTACAGAAGAAGTGGCAGAAAAGGCGGGACAGATCAGCCAGCTTGAATCGGATGTTTCAGGAAAGACCGGCGAGATTGAAACGCTGAATGCTGAAATCGCTGCGGCTTCAGACCAGATCAAGGCACTGGAGGCAGACATCACCGAAAAAGCCGGACAGATTGAAGGCCTGAATGCTGATGCCGCTGAGAAGGACGGCAGGATCGAAGAAATCGAGGCAGATGCAGCCGCGAAAGCGACCCAGATTGAAGCATTGGAAAAGGATGCTGCGGAAGCAGGCACGCAGATCGAAAGCCTGAAGTCGGAAGTTACCGAAAAGGCAGCCAGGATTGAAGAGCTGGGGACTGAGCTTACCGCCCGGGAAACGCAGATCGGAAACCTGGAAACGGAAGCAAGGGAAAAAGATGCTGAAATCGAGACACTGAAAACGGACGCAGCTGAGCATGCGGCCAGAATCGAAGCACTCGAAGCGGACCTCGCGGACAGGCAGACGCAGATGGATACCCTGAAAGCGGATGGCGAGAAAGCAGCGAATGAAATTACGGCACTGAATGCATCCGTGGAGGAGTACAAGGCAAAAAAACAGTGCGCTTGAGGAAGAAGTCAGGAGCGTGACGGCACAGCTTGAGCTGCTTACAGCGGAAGCGGCTGAAAAGGATGCCAGGATCGAGGCACTGACCACCGAAATTGAGGCAATGAAGCAGAGCATTCCGGAAAGCGCTTCGATTCCGGAGGCATCCCGGCCCGTGGTGGGCAGCCAGCTGGTGTTCGGCCACTATGAACAGGACAACGATGAAAGCAATGGCCCGGAACCAGTCGAATGGCTCGTACTGGATGTACAGGACGGTAAAGCTCTGCTGATCAGTCGCTGCGGGCTGGATGTGCAGTCCTATCATTCGGAGCAGACAGATATCACATGGGAAGCCAGTGCATTGCGTTCCTGGCTGAATGATTCCTTTATGAAAGCTGCATTCAGTACAGAGGAACAGGCTGCGATCCTGACAACCGAGGTGGACAACAGTGAGAGTCAGGGGTACAGCGGATGGCATACAGACGGAGGAAACATGACAGAGGACAGAATGTTCCTCCTGAGTTACGCCGAGACCATGAAATACTTCCCGGAAGAATCAGACCGCAAATGTCCGGGTACAGCATACGTCAAAGCGCGCGGAGCGTCTGTGTTCGGAGGCAATTGCTTCTGGTGGCTCCGTTCACCCGGCCTCCGTCAGTATTCTGCAGCGGATATGAGCAGTGATGGAAAACGCGATTATGTCACAGTCACCACTATAAGGTTGTGCGTCCGTCCCGCTTTCTGGATGAGCCTGGAGAACGGAACGTTCTGATCTGCGTTCGCGTACATTGCTCCGGTTTTGGATGCACTGCCCCTCAGCGCATGACCTAAAATAGGCAGGCTGCGGATTGCCGGAACAGAGCAGACACCCCTGTAGCGGAACATACGAAGAGCACCTGAGAATCAGGATCACTGTTTTCTCAGGTGCTCTTAAGATTTTGTGGTTCTGCCGGTTCGCCGGCTTTCCTGGGGTTTTGGTGCGCATGCTCCGGAGTATACCGGACATGCCGGCCGGAGCAGACTCCATGCATCAGTCCTGACGGGAGAGATACCCTCCTCTTGCCGGAACAGGCCGGGCAGGGTAAGATAAGACAGAAGGGGGAATGATTGTGCCAGGATTTGAAAGCATCGAGAAAGTACTGCAGCACATGGAGCAGCTGGCAGCGCAGGCCGGGGACCGGCTGAAGGGGCACAGTGGCTGTTTTGAACTGAACCTGACGGACGGGCGTGTATATACCCTGCTGCTGGAGGATGGTGCGGTCCGGGTAACCCAGGAGAAGGCGGAAAAGCCCGACTGTGTCCTGGAAAGTGATGAGAAAAGTATTCTGCAGCTGCTGTCAGGTGAACTGAGCCCGGCTAAGGCACTGCTTCTGCGCAGGGTCCGGATCCATGGCGGCATGGATGCACTGCGGGAACTCATGAAGCTGATCTAGCTCTCAAGCACGGTTTCCTGTCCGTCAGAAGTCAGCTGTGTCATCCGGCCGTCGCGGATCTGCCAGCCCTCACCGCACAGCAGGGTATGATTTCCGTCTGCGTACACGAAACTGCCGTCCGGAATGGCGAGAAAGGTGTGC
>ONWQ01000474.1 GCA_900321565.1 uncultured Eubacteriales bacterium | reverse complement strand
GCAAGCTTTGCCACCCTGCGCTGGATCTCCGCAATCTTTTCGCCCTTGTCTTCAGGCCTGACATCCACCATGGACATGCCCAGGTCAGCCGGGCCGATGAACAGGGACTGATATCCGGGAACCCTGGCGATTTCTTCAATATGACTTACGGCTTCCATGCTCTCGATCTGGAAGATCTTCCAGACTTCATCCTTGGCTACCTTCAGGTAGTCGGGTTCATAGTCCACGCCGTAATGGATCGCACGCAGCGGCCCGATCCCGCGTTTTCCGCCGTCTGCCGGATAGGTGCAGGCTTCCACGGCCTGGCGTGCAATCTCGGGTGTGTTCACGAACGGGAAGATCACGCCGTCCGGACCCATATCCAGTGTATTCTTGATCTGATAATACTCAACACCGGGCACACGCACGAACGCGCAGGCACCGGCCGCCTGGGCCGCGAGCACATGATGATAGATCTCCCTGCGGTCCATCATGCCATGCTCGGAATCGATCCAGACAAAGTCGCAGCCGGAATACCCGACAATCTCACTGACCGATGAGTCTGCCAGCAGGACGAACACGCCGACAACCGGCTTGCCTTCGCGCATTTTTTCCTTAATCTTCTCAAGTCTCGGATTCATGATTCACACTTCTCCTTTTCATACTTATATCGTAAGGCACACCCGTGCCCTGGATACCAGATCATTCCGCGGGGATCCGCATGGTCACTGTGGTGCCTTCCCCCGGACTGCTCCGGAAGACCAGGCCCGCACTGCTTCCGTAACGCAGGATCAGCCGGTCATTGACATTGTAGACACCGTACCCGGGCTGTTCACTGGTCAGGATCCGGGCAATGGTTTCCTCATCCATACCGACGCCGTCATCGGATACACTGATCAGGACAGACTCGTCTTCACGCCAGGCACGGACCGTGATCACACCGCTTTCGTCCGGTTTCTCACGGATCCCGTGCTGAATACTGTTTTCTACCAGTGGCTGCAGGATCATTTTTACGATACGCACGTTCAGCAGCGCATCCGGCACGTCTGTGATCAGACGGATCCGGTTCATGAACCGGATATTCTGAATCTGCATGTAGGCCCGGACATGGTTCACTTCATGCCCCAGTGTCACAATCTCCTCACCATGCCCGAGGCTCAGTTTATAGAACTGACTCAGTGCGTGCGTGATCTCTTCCATCTCGGGACTTCCGGCCCGCCGCGCTTCCCAGTGCATAAGATCAATCGTATTGTAAAGGAAATGCGGGTTGATCTGTTCCTGCAGCAGCTGCAGTTCCTTGTTCTTCAGATCCAGGCCCATCCGGTACTGTTCGTCCAGCATGCGACGGGTCTGCTTGCTCATGAAATTGAAGCTGTCGGTTACCTCATCCAGTTCCGGGGTACCGCTCCGCGGCACTTCCACGCTGTAATCGCCGTTGGAAACCGCATTGACACCGTCCCGCAGACGATTGATGGGCTTGAGGATATTCCGCGCGATGAGTGCAGTCACCGGCAGAATCACCAGCAGCAGAAGAAGTATGGTAATGACCAGGATCCGGTCCGCACTGCGCGTGATACTGGTCAGGTCACGCATGGGCACAGCCAGGATCAGCTGCCAGTCCGTGCCCGCTACCGGCACACACCCGGCCAGGTACTGCGTTCCCTGAAACCGGACGGATGCGAGAACGTCCGCCCCGTTTTCCTGTGCCGCAAGGTGTGCAGAGAATTCCTGCAGTTCACTCGCGGCAAGCCCGCCGCTCCCGGACTCAAGGAAAGCCGCACCGTCGGCTCCGGTCAGGAACAGGGCTGAGTGTTCCGTGGTAACCACAGCGTGCAGGATCTCCATCAGTCCGGATGTGGAAATCTCAGCCTGCATCAGGCCTATGGTACTCCTCAGGCGCGTGGCGCTCGGCACCCGTGCCAGAAGAGAAAGATACTCAGGACCTGAACCGGAGCGCAGAAGCGGCGAAGTCACAAACAGGTAGTTCGGGCCTTTTCCGGAGAACCATGCGTCAAACTCAGCTTTCTGTGCTTCATTCATGGATGCATACAGTTTATCTTTCCTGAAGGCAAGCCCGTCGTTGCCGGCATAGTAGTATACCCGGTTCAGGACGCCGAGAAGCGATCCCTTGTATGTCACCCTGCCGCTGGACAGATCGGCAAGCCATGAGGTTTCATCATTGGAGATCACATGCCTGAAGAAGTCATACCCCTGCTGAATATGGTTGTCCGCGAACAGCACCTGCATGAGGTTCCGCGCCTGTTCTGCCTTGTCCGACAGGAAGCTGCCCGCCTGGGTCAGGGATGAACCGAATGTTTCCCGGGTCTGCATGAGTATCCGGTCCTGAATATAGTGGCGGTTGGCAAAGAACAGGGTAAACAGTGGGACCAGGGACACCGCAAGAATCACCACTGTCAGCTGACGCCGGATGCTCAGGCTCCGGAAACGGCGCCGCATGCTCACTCATCCCTTCCCTTGTTCTCCGGTGCCTGCCCGCTGAGACTCTCTTCCACATACGCAGCCGGCGACATCCCGGTGTACTTCTTGAATACCGAATGGAAATACCCGGGGGAACTGAACCCGCACCGTCTGGCCACTTCCGCAACCCGGTAACGGTTTACCAGCAGGTATTTCGCCTGTTCTACCCGCAAATCAATGATCACCCGGCGCAGCGGTATGCCGGTCTCACGCTTGAACAGTGCGCTGAGATAGTTCTCGCTGAGCCCCACATGGTCAGCAATGTCCTGCACGGAAAGCGCCGCATCCGACAGGTTCTGACGGATATACGTCTGGATCTCCCGGATCAGTCCGCGACTGTCCGCATTCAGGTTCAGTGCCGGCGCAATCTCATCAATACGCATACAGAGGTACCGGCACATTTCAGGCAGTGTACTGAGCTTGCCGAACGTGGACAGAATCTCTGTGTTCATTCTTACATTCCGGTATCCGGTCGGGTCCGTACCCTGTACACGAAGACAGATGGCCAGGAGCTGCTCATAGTACTGGCGTGTCTGTTCGATACTGCACGCGTTCCCGCGGATGATCTCCTCTGTCTGGTTGCGGATCAGTTCCTTGGCCGCGTCCAGCTGGTGCGTTTTCAGCAGGTTCCCGAACTGTTCCGATGCATCCCGGATCACACCGGCTTCCGGGTTCAGTGTTTCCACTGTGCACGGGCCTTTCCCGGCAAAGCACATCCAGCGCACCTGCAGGTGCGCTGCATGATAATGACTGTACAGTTTCTCGTGTTGCATGCATGGCCTGCCTGTGCAGGCACAGACATTGAGTACCTGCGGGTTCGCCGCACGGATTGCCTCAAGTACCGGAATCAGTTGCTTCCGGCACTCGGCTGCATTCGGTATGGTGTCCCCGTAAAACAGCACACCGATCTGACTCTCGGAGAGTGTGGCAAACAGGTTCTGCGGGCTGATTCTGTTCAGCAGTTCTGCCAGTCTGAGTTCCGGGAAGAACCCGTACTGGACCGCTGACATATTCCCGGGCCACTGCATGCGGATACTCACGGGCAGGAACTGCCCGGAATGCAGTACAGCTTCCGTCAGTGCAGGATTCAGTTTCATGGCCTGACCCTGAATGTCATCCTTGTGCAGCACGGCATGCAGGATCTGCTGGCGTGCGAACAGGTCTGCCAGGTCACTGCGTTCCCGTTCCTTGTCCTGCGCTTCTACTTCCGACTGAATGCGCCTTAAGTATTCCAGAAGTTCATCCTCATCAATCGGTTTTTCCAGGTATCCGTCTGCCTGGATGGATATGGCGGACTTGAGGTACTCCTTGTCCGAGTACGCACTGATAAACAGAATATGGATATCCGGGAACCGGAGCCGGAGTGCCTGGGCCAGTTCAATCCCGTTCATTTTCGGCATGCGCACATCGCACAGAACCACATC
>ONWQ01000213.1 GCA_900321565.1 uncultured Eubacteriales bacterium | reverse complement strand
TTGGCCGTAGACCATGGCCGTCTTATTGATAACCCCGGATTCGATCATTTCATTATACAGGTCATTGCCTTCGCGGGTACGTTCGCCAACACCGGTGAATACGGAAATACCGCCGTGTGCCTTGGCCACATTATTGATCAGTTCCATGATCAGAACGGTTTTGCCTACACCCGCACCACCGAACAGACCGATTTTTCCGCCCTTGGCGTACGGGCAGATCAGGTCAACAACCTTAATCCCGGTTTCCAGGATCTCTGTGGCGGTCTGCTGGTCTTCGTATGAAGGCGCCGGGCGATGGATGGGCCAGCGTTCCATACCTTCAGGAAGCGGCTTCCCTTCATCAATGGGATCGCCAAGCAGATTAAATACGCGTCCAAGACAGTCCTCACCAACAGGCACGGAAATGGATGCGCCGGTATTGACTGCCTTGACCCCACGCTGCAATCCATCCGTCGAGCTCATGGCGACACAGCGCACAACATTATCTCCGATGTGCTGTTCAACCTCGGCAACTATTTTTCTGTCGCCATGCTGGATCTCGATCGCGCTGAGCAATTCCGGGAGACTGTCTTCAGCGAACTGAATGTCCAGAACCGGGCCCATGATCTGGATCACCGTTCCCGTACGATTTGCCATGGGATTTCAACTCCTCTTGTTCTGTATCCGGACCGGATGCTGCATGCAGCATCAGATACCGGCCACAATTTCTGTAATCTCTTGTGTGATTGCGGCCTGTCGTGCCTGATTGTATTTCAGACTCAGATCTGCAATCATGTCTTCCGCGTTCTGGGTTGCCGTATCCATAGCCATCCGGCGTGCCGCCTGTTCAGATGCCCTGCATTCGCAGAGCGCACCATAGATCACACCACCGATATACTCGGGAATGATGGACCTGAACACTTCACCACTGCCCGGCTCATAGAGAATATCATCCTTGGATTCAGTCTTTGATTTCTTCTCTGTTTCCAGGGGCAGCAGTTTCAGAACCTGCGGTTTCTGCGACAGGACTGAGGCAAACGTTGTATATGCAATCGAGACGGAATCATACTCCCCGCTCAGGAATGCATTGCACAGAGACCGGGCGACCGAGAAACAATCCCCTACGCTCATGCTCTCAGCCTGTGAGTATTTTTCGGTCAGCATTTCCGTTCCCCTGGCGTGGAAGAAATCCACAGCCTTTTTCCCGATGGGAAGTACGGCTGAGTCTGTCTTCAGCATTTCGCCATAGCTCAGTTTCAGAATATTGCTGTTATACCCGCCGGCCAGGCCACGGTCGCCTGCGATGACGACATACAGTGATTTTGACTTTGCGCTCCTGGGCGGGTGCAGGTATGGGAGCGTATCCTTGGTATTGGTGTTTACAATATCCTGAATCGCATCATAGATAATCTCAAAGTACGGCCTGGAGTTGGCAATCTGTGCCTGTGCATGACGGAGCTTGGATGCAGCCACCATTTCCATGGCTTTTGTGATCTGCTTGGTGCTTTCCATGCTCCGGATTCTGTTCTTGATTTCCTTCGTGGAAACGCCAGCCATGCCTGTCCTCCTTATGCGTTCACTGTGAACTCGCTCTTCAGTTCATTCAGTGCCTTTTTCAGGCCGTCCTCAGTTTCGGGCTCCAGCTTTCCTGTATTCCGGATCGCATCCAGTACCTGCGGATACCGGTTTTCCATGAGCTCATACAGTCGCTGTTCGTAGGCCTTCAGGCGGTCTACCGCGATATCATTGAGATGCCCGTTGACCACGGCATAAATGATGCAGACCTGCAGTGCCACATCCACGGGTGAGTCATTCTGCTGCTTGAGCACTTCCACAATACGTGCACCCAGTGCCAGACGTGCTATGGTATCAGCATCCAGGTCAGACCCGAACTGTGCAAAGGACTGGAGCTCACGATACTGCGAATAAAGAAGCTTCAGACTGCCAGCAACCTTCTTCATGGCCTTGATCTGAGCATCACCACCAACACGGGAAACAGAAATACCCGGGTTCACAGCCGGCATGATACCGGAATTGAACAGTTCAGTCTCCAGGAAGATCTGTCCATCCGTAATGGAAATGACGTTCGTGGGAATATAAGCGGAAACATCGCCCGCCTGCGTTTCAATAATCGGCAGTGCAGTAAGACTGCCTCCGCCAAGCTTGTCTGAGAGCCGTGCAGCACGTTCCAGAAGACGTGAATGCAGATAGAAAACGTCTCCCGGGTATGCTTCACGTCCCGGCGGTCTGCGGATCAGAAGCGAGATGGCACGGTATGCGACTGCATGCTTGCTCAGGTCATCATAGATCACCAGTACATCCTTGCCCTGATGCATGAAATGCTCACCCATGGTGCAACCTGCATAGGGTGCTATGTACTGCATCGGAGCCAGCTCGGAAGCGGTTGCCGATACAACAATGGTATAGTCCATGGCACCATGCGTGGCCAGGTTCTGCACTACCTGAGCCACAGTCGACCGCTTCTGACCGATGGCCACATAGATACAGATGACATTCTTACCCTTCTGGTTGAGGATTGTATCTGTAGCAATGGTGGTTTTTCCGGTCTGCCGGTCGCCAATGATCAGCTCGCGCTGCCCTCTTCCGATCGGGATCATGGAGTCGATCGCCTTGATACCGGTCTGCAGAGGTGTATCCACATGCTTGCGCTGAATGATTCCCGGCGCATTGCTTTCAATAGGCCGGAATGCTTCTGCTTCCACGGGCCCCTTGCCGTCAATCGGTTCACCGAGTGCATTGACCACACGGCCGATCAGTTTACTGCCTACAGGCACGGATACGACACGGCCTGTACGCTTGACCACATCGCCTTCCTTAATGCCCTGGTCAGTACCCAGGATAATAACGGAGACGGTTTCCTCTTCCAGGTTCTGCGCCATACCATAAGAACCATTCGGAAACTCAATCAGTTCGCCCGCCATACACTGGTCCAGTCCGGAAACCCGAGCAATTCCGTCACCAACCATGATGACTATACCGGTCTCGCTGGTTTCCAGCCGGTTTTCATAATTCTTGATCTGATTCCTGATGATCTTTGTGATCTCTTCGGGTCTTAATTCCATATGATTCCTGCTTTCTCCCATGATGAGCCTTGATCATCCGCTCGTCACAGCGTGGTATTTTCCAGCATGTCACGCAATGCGTCCAGTCTGTGACGCACGGTATCGTCCATCCGTTTGCCGTCAAAGTCCAGACGTACACCACCCAGGATGCCCCTGTCCACTGTATTGACCAGTGCAATCTGCTTGCCGGTTGAGCTTTCCAGCTTTTTCTGCAGCTGCTGCAGCTGTGTTTCTGAAAGCCGGACTGCCGTGGTAGCCTTTACGCGAAGTATGCCATGATCCTCATTATACAGTGATTCATAGCAGGCACAGCAGTCCAGAAAACTGCGTGCATACCCCTTTTCAATGAGAATCTTCAGGAAGTTGAGCACATAAGGGTGTACTTTTCCGCGCAATGCCTCATCCGCGACTGAGCAACGCTCTTCCTGACTCAGATTGGGTGCCGACAGAATTTTCAGGTATTCCCTGTTCTGTCCGATCACCTCTCCCAGCAAGTTCATCTCACCGAGAATCCTCTTGTCCAGGCCTTCATCCTTCGCCAGACCATACAGGGCAGAAGCATATTCCATCCCGATGTGCTTCATGTCTTATCACCTAACTCACTGATGAATTCATCCACCATCCGCTGCTGGTCTTTTTCATTCAGTTCCCTGCCGACAATCTTCTCCGCGATCGCCACGGCCATGGACGAAATCTCGTTCTTGGCATCATTGACGGCTTTTTTCTTCTCGCGCTGCACATCATGGGCAGCCTTGTCCAGAATGGCAGTAGCCTCTTCATTGGCCTGCCGGACAATCTCCTCTTCGCGATGCTGCCCGCGTTCCACGGCTTCCTTTACCAGGCGTTCTGAGGTAGCCTGTGCTTCCGAGAGCTTCTGCGCATACTCCTGTGCACGGTTCTCGGCTTCTTCCTTGGCTTTTCCGGCATCCTCATACATTCCGTCGATTTCTTTCTGACGGTCCGTGATCATTTTATGCACAGGCCCGAACAGATACTTGCGTGCCACGAAGAAAATGGCCAGGGTGTTCAAAAGCACAAACAGCGCAGTCCAGAAATTGACGCCGATAAAACCTTCAAACTGACCCAAACTCCAACACTCCTCTCAAAAAGTGATCTGACGAGAGAAGATTACAGGACGAACAGGATCAGGAAAGCGATCAGCAGAGAATAAATACCGGTGGTCTCTGCAATAGCGCAGCCCATAACCATGGTAGAACGCAGTGTGCCGACCATTTCCGGCTGACGGGCCATGCCTTCCAGAGCCTTACTTACAGCAGTACCTTCACCAACACCAGGTCCGATAGCGCCGATGCCCATGCAGATGCCTGCACCAATTGCCTTACCAGCGGTTGCAATCGCTTCAGCCAATACGTTAGGTTCCATAGATATGCCTCCTCAAGTGTTTCTTGTAATATAAATTACTGCGCAGCTTCCTTATTTTCAGGAGCCGGGCAGGAATTCCCGATGTATACCATGGTCAGCAGGGTAAACACATACGCCTGTACAAACCCGGAAAACAGATCAAAATAGCAGGACAGGACTGCCGGGATACCAAAAGCCAGGACGGGTACACCGGACAGAATGCCGGCTGCCTGCAACAGTCCGAAAAACCCGATCACAGCACAGGCACCACCCAGAATCAGAAACCGTTTCTTATGCTTCTTCTGATGGTTCCAGATCAGCAGCGCGATCCCCGCGACCAGCAGTACAGCACCTACTGCATAGCCGTTGGACGCGACCAGGTTCAGGAGTGCGGATGAAGCCCCGGACAGGGCCACATACAGGATACTGGTAATGACACCACCGCCTGCCACATTCCCGAAATGACGGAATGCCATGGATACAGGCTGTGCGATTTCACCGATAATATTCATCGGCGTCATGACTGCGATGGGTTCAGTGAATCCCTTCAGCCATCCCAGGAATCCATTGGCCTTGATATTGTTGTACCAGATGATGATCGATACCGAAAGTGCCCAGACCATCACGCAGCTCAGGTCTGCTGTCGATGAGCGGAGAAATCCGGTCAGGCCTATATAACTTCCCAGAATGCTTGAAAGAAAAATAGTCCCGATGAATGGCGCCCAGTGCAGGTTGTGCTCGCCCATGGATTCTCCGACCATGTTGTAGAGCATGCTTACACCCTTTTCCACGAGCACCTGAATTCCGTCAGGCCGCTTTTTCAGGTTCTTTCCCAGACGGATGGAAGCCACAATCAGGAAAACAGTCACGAGGAATGACGAGACCGTCGTCTGTGTGATCGGTATCCCGCCAAAGACCGGAATGGTAAAGTATATAAATGCACCGGTAACATCCAGTTCCATTCTTTACGCATCCCCTTTCTTATTGAAAAATTCAATGATTGTCAGAATCCAACGCATGAGTATCAGCGGAATGATACTGGCAATGGGATTACACAGCCCGCTCTTGGCGCCTGCAAACAGCAGCACAAACATGACTGCAAGACGCAGTATATAGGAAGTGCGCATGAGCGCAGCTCCGCCCTTGACATCCTGATTGACTGCACGGTCCGCTGCAGCGTCAGCATTGACTGCCATGAGGAAAAAGTTTCCCACAGCCAGAATGACACCGAGCAGTCCACCCAGAAGCACACGTCGGTCCCATGCACCGACCAGGGCGAATACACCGCACATGACTGCAAGACAAATCAGTTCTCCGACAAGCAGACCGCCTGTCTGATGCAATACCGTTTTGCGGGAATCCATAGAACACTCCCCTGACAGTTACTCATGATGATTAAATGCGGTCAGCTTGTCTTTTGAGTCCTTACGCCGGTCCATCCGTTCCATGGCTTTCAGCGTTGAACGCAGGCCTTCCGCAGCGCTGATCAGTCCGATCAGGCATCCCAGGATGATCACCCATTTTCCCAGGGAAAACCGGTGATTCAGCCAGACGCCCAGCAACACAAACCCAGCCAGTGGGGACGCAACATTCAGTCCCAGCTGTGTGATCCAGACAAGCATATTGGCTTCCTTCATGGAATCACCCCATCTGCGATATTGTATATGATGCCGGGCAGGATTTCAAGCGAAAATTCAAAGCAGTTTTCAGTTCTCAAGGACCGCAGTATAGCAACCAAGTATTGTCACACTCCAGTGTCCGTGGTAAACTTGCTCTACCTATCAGAAGGAGGCTATGTGCATGAAACTTTGGGGCGGCCGGTTTTCCAAGGCAACGGATGGTCTGGTGGACGATTTTCATTCCAGTATTTCCTTTGATCAGCGTCTTTACAGACAGGACATCCTGGGCTCGATTGCTCATGCAACCATGCTGGGCGAACAGGGTATCATCTCCGAAGACGATGCAGACCGGATCGTGGAAGGACTGAAGGGAATCCTCGACGATGCCGAGCATGGCCGGATCACCTGGCATGTGGATGCAGAGGACATTCATATGAATGTGGAAACACTGCTGACCGAGAGAATCGGTGATGCCGGCAAGCGTCTGCATACAGGCCGCAGCCGGAACGATCAGGTTGCTCTTGACATGCACATGTATGCGCGCGATGCCTGTGATGAGACACGTACATTCCTGGAAGAACTCCTCAGGGTATTGCTTGACCTGGCCCAGACCCATCTGCATACTGTCATGCCCGGGTATACACACCTGCAGAAAGCCCAGCCCGTGACGCTTGCACATCATCTCATGGCCTACGTCCAGATGTTTCTGCGCGACCGCAGACGCTTCATCCTGGCCCGTGAAGAAGCAGATGTATGTCCGCTGGGTTCCGGTGCTCTGGCCGGGACAACCTACCCGCTGAACCGTGAGCGGGTTGCTGAACTACTCGGCTTTAAAAGGATCACCGAAAACAGCATGGATGGCGTCAGTGACCGGGATTACCTTCTGGATTATCTCTCCGCAGCATCCTTGACCATGATGCACCTGAGCCGCTTCTGCGAGGAACTGATTCTCTGGTCAAGCCATGAATTTCATTTTGTGGAAATGGATGATGCGTTTTCTACCGGCTCTTCCATCATGCCTCAGAAAAAGAACCCGGATGTGGCCGAACTGATCCGTGGTAAGACAGGCCGCGTTTACGGTGACCTGACTGCACTTCTGACGGTCATGAAGGGGATCCCCATGGCATACAATAAGGATATGCAGGAAGACAAGGAAGCATTCTTTGATGCAAGGGATACACTGGTCAAGAGCCTGACCGTGTTTACCGCCATGCTACGCACTGTCCGATTCAGAACAGATGCCATGCGCGCTGGTGCTTCCGGCGGGTTCACGAATGCAACGGACCTTGCGGATTACCTGGTCAAGAAGAATGTACCTTTCCGGGATGCACATCGTGTAGTCGGAGAACTGGTCGCACATTGCCTTACAGAAGGGAAAGCACTGCTGGATCTGAGCCTTGAGGAGCTGCAGACATTCCATCCTGCATTCCGTGAGGATGTGTATGATGCCATTTCTCTGGAACGTTGCGTGGATGACCGGTGCCTGCCGGGCGGTCCTGCTCCGGAGGCAGTGGAAGCCAGCATCCGGCATGCAAGAGAACACCTGGAAGAAACCTAAACAAAGAAAGAAGGCTGAAATACCGGAATATTTCCGGGACTTCAGCCTTTTTCCATGTCTGTTGTCAGAATGCACGATTGTTCAGCACGTTTCAGTAGATTGAGCGTTCGAATACCATGCCATCGGCCACGCCATCAGAATTCTGCCAGGTCAGATTCCCATCTGCATCCAGTGCAAATGTGGCAAAGCAGCCTTCAGGATCCACTACTTCCGAGGAAATCACATCGCCAGCAGCATTATACTGGGTTCTGCTTTCCATGCCGGTACCTTCCAGTGTGGCGGTTTCGGGGTTATATGTGGCGGTAAAGCTCCAGTCGCTACTTACCTTTGCATTCAATGCCCAGTGTATTTCAACACTGTACACATCATCACTGTCCCAGAGGATCTCGATGCTTGCGCGATCGCAATCATATGTTCCGGCGAAGTTTCCGATTTTTGAGAAAACCAGATCTTTGCCTGCATTCTCTTTCTGGTCCTTCCAGAGCAGATGTCCGTCTGCATCGAGTGAAAAAACGGCTTCACCGTCTTCATACTCGGTGCTGGAGCTGCTGACATTCCCGTCCAGATCCAGGGTTTCCAG
>ONWQ01000106.1 GCA_900321565.1 uncultured Eubacteriales bacterium | reverse complement strand
GTAAGTGCCCGCAATCCTGGTCATCTTCTCCTGTTGCAGGACATCATCCAGACGCGCCATCACCTCATGATAGCCGTCCGGGAACGCATTACTCCCGTATGCCCGTGCTGCCGTACCGTCAGCATAGCGCACTTCCAGTGAAAAATCCTCCCCGTCCAGGACATACTGCATGCTTTCATCGAAACCGTCCCAGGACAGGAGATCGTAATCGGTGACGATCTTCCGGATCTGCGCCGCGAACTCATCCGCCAGCGGGGTTGCTTCATTTTCATTCTCCCTGAGGAAATACTTCCCGTTGCGAAGAAAAACCGTATACGAGCGGGGCATCATTTCCCCGCCTCTGTGCCAGAACAGCCAGGACAGAACATGGTTGCCTGCAAGTTCCGAGCATTGTTCTTCGAACGCCCGCTGCCTGCCCAGGTCCGCAAACCTGTATTCCAGTAAGTCGCCTTCATGGCTGCTCCAGTTCAGGTACCACCAGGGGCCCGCATCCCCGTCCAGGATCTCATCAGAGCGTTCGCTCACGTCTCCGCCTTTCAGGCAGTCCACCAGGTTGTCCCATTCCCCGGCTGTAAGCTGTACCGTACCGGATACCGTATTGTATTCCTCGCCCAGCGGCCAGTCATCCCCTTCCCTGGCCTCATGAAACAGGTACTTTTCTCCGTTTTCCGTATACAGATAGTAGCGCAGATAATATGGCGGGAACGAGGAAGACGAATATGTATACCAGAACTCCGTGATCTCTCCGGAGGGGATATCCTCACCCACAATCATCCCGGCATGTGCCGTTGTGCACAGAAGGACCATAAGAAGCATGAGCACAACCATTCCAATACGTTTCATCATGATTCCCCCATTACTCGTATTCAGCATGTCAATCCGGCCGGATGACCGTCACGTTTGCGCAGTTTTCAGACAGGACGCATCAGGGTGCTCCATACTCCAGAGCAGTTCAGGTACCGTTTGCAGGAATCGTCTGCATGCTTCCGGCCGGCAGCGGAGTACCGAACACCGGATCATTCTGTGCATCCACTGTGAATTCCTGAACCCAGAGCTTTCTCCCGCCCCAGGACGAGCCGGATTCTTCATTGGCATGATAGGCCATATAATGCCTGGAACCATCCGGAGATGTCGTGAAGGACGCATGCCCCGGCCCGAAAACCTGGTCCGTTTTCCGGAATACCGGCTGTTCTGATTTCGTCCATGCATTCCGCAAAAGCGGATCGTCCCCGGTGAGCGTCAGCATACCCAGACAGTAGTCATCTGTCCAGCTGCCACTGGCTGAATAGATAATATGCACCTTTCCGTTCAGGACCAGCGCAGTCGGGCCTTCATTGACAAGGGGATCACCCACACACTCCCATGGAAGTTCCGGCCTGCTGATCAGCACACGGTTTCCCCGGATCGTCCATGGATTCTCCATCTCTGCAATATACAGATTCTGCGCTACATTCTCATCACGATCCCAGCCGGACCATATAAAGTAGCGTTTCCCGCCATACTCTAGGATGGTGCCGTCAATTGCCCAGCGGTTGTTCCTTGCCCTGACAATCCCCTTCTGCACAAAGCCGTCCAGCGGGTCATCCGTCCGGGCTTCCAGGCACAGCATCCGGTGATGATCATTGTTCCCGTCATCTGCTGCAACATAGATATACCATTTTCCATCCAGGAAATGCATTTCCGGCGCCCAGATTTCCTTACTGTACCTGCTGTCTTCCGGTGTCCATACCAGACGTGCCTGAATCGTTTCGTTCTCCGGCAGCAGATAGGCATCCCCGATATCCGGCAGGTTTCTGACACGTGCCACACAGACCCCGCCATAACCGGACCAGCAGTAATAGTAAGCCCCGTCCTGAAATACGACCCATGGATCATTCCCGGACTCTGCCAGTTTATTGTTGAATTCAATCATCTGTTCTCCTGTGCCCATGCCGGGCAGTCCAAACAGCATCATGGTCATAATGAATGCAGCCATCGTCCTTCTCATGATACTCACCCGCGTCATCCCTGGTTTCTTGCTCTGCTTACAGTATAGTTAGTCCCTGAGCGTTCCGTCAAGCGGACATTCCGCAAATGTCTGACTGAACTGGCCTGTCATGCGGACCACGAAATCAGATCG
>ONWQ01000450.1 GCA_900321565.1 uncultured Eubacteriales bacterium | reverse complement strand
TCACAGTGCAGTATTGTCAGGCGGTCCCGCTCTAGCATGGTCTATTCTGGATGATTTGTATCATACATTTTGTTGACAGATACCCAGAAACGTGCTATTGTGTATATACAGCAGTTCAGAAAGCATCATATCACGTGTTTTTGAGCTGCCATAATGGTATTCCTGAGTTTCTTGCTCCGGGAACACAATACAAACATGGAGGTATTACCATGAAACGCTTTTTCGCCCTGTTGATTGCTGCCATGATGCTCTGCTCTATCTCCGCAGTCGCACTGGCAGACGATCCGATCGAACTGGATGTCATCATCTGCGAGTATGGTAACAATACCCGTAACTGGTTCCTTGGCAACGGCATGAATGGTTCCAACTTTGTTGATCTGTTCACTGCAGCCAATCCCGACATCAAACTAAATCTGGAAGTCGTCAGCTGGAGTGATGTTCACAAGGAAGTTTCCACCCGTATCTCCAACGGAAATGCACCTGACATTCTGAACATCGACACCTTTGCAGAATTCCAGGCTGATAATCTCCTCCTGCCCGTATCTGATTACTGCCCGGAAGATCTCTACAATGATTTCTTCCCCGCCTTCATCGCCGAGTCCGTGATCGACGGAACGGTCTGGGCTGTGCCGGACCTCGCATCCGCACGTGCTTTGTATTACAACAAGGCCATTTTTGATGAAGTCGGAATTGAAGTTCCTAAGACATGGGCTGAACTCAAGGATGCCTGCGCTGCAATCAAGGACTTCTACGGTGATGAAGTCTACGGCATTGGCCTCGATCTGACAGAAGACGAAGGCCAGGCAACCTTCGCATATTTTGCCTGGGGTAATAATGGTGGTTTCAATGACGCTGACGGCAACTGGACACTGAACAGTGACCAGAATGTTGAGGCTGTTGAATTCATCATGGACCTGATCAACAGCGGATATGCAAATCCGAGCCCCTCCACACAGACCCGTTATGAACTGCAGGATCTGTTTGGTGCCGGCAAACTGGCAATGGTTATCGCTCCCAACCAGCTCCCTCAGTATCTCCAGGAGAAGGGTTTCCAGGTTGACTATGTGACCGCTGATATTCCGCATAATGAAGGCGCAACCGGTTCCTCTGTTGGTGTCATGGACCGTGTCATGGCATTCAGGGATGACAGCGCTCCGGATCAGGCTGCCAGAAATGAAGCTATCGGTAAATTCCTGAAGTTCTTCTATGATCCTGAGAATTATGTTGGCTGGGTTTCCATGGAGACATTCCTGCCTGCTGTCAATTCTGCTGTTGGTGCTCTTGTTGAAGCGGATCCCAGCTTTGAAGCATGGCTGAACGTGCTTGCAAACTGCCGTTTCTACCCGGCTGCCAACGCAAAATGGGCCGATGTGCGTAATGGCGTTGTAGTTGA
This sequence comes from uncultured Eubacteriales bacterium, assembly GCA_900321565.1. Taxonomy (GTDB): domain Bacteria; phylum Bacillota; class Clostridia; order Christensenellales; family Aristaeellaceae; genus UBA2943. The sequence goes on along the minus strand of ONWQ01000450.1, from coordinate 3,850 downwards.
CGTGGAACAGCGCGCACTGACCGGTGAGGAAGTCAAGCCTCTCCTCGATGCTCTGCAGACCAAGATCGCTGGTGAATGATCTGAAAAGCAAAAGGGGTTGGTCTTAGGGCCGACCCCTTTTCATTTTCTGTCCGGAATACCGATGCTCGTCATATCAGAATGCTCCGTGGAAAAACCGGCGCCGTTGTGATAGGATTGCATACAGTTTGATCCCCAAAAGGAGGCTATTGCCTTGAATCAGATATTAGTACGACACAAATGGGAACCCTACCTGTGGCTTTTGCCCAGCATTCTGCTCATGGGGATATTTGTTGTCTATCCTGTTGCTATTGTATTTAAACTGTCCTTCAGCGAAATCTCACGCTCTGGGGTTGTAGGCTCTTTCAACGGGCTGGATAACTATATTGCAGCCATCAATGCACCTGAATTTGGCAGCGTCATGCTCAATACGCTGATCTGGGTTGTATCCGTGGTCGGGGTATCCACAGTATTCGGTTTCATACTTGCTCTGGTCCTCAATGTCAAGTTTTTCGGACGAAAGATTGCCCGGTCGATTGTGGTTTTTCCATGGGCAACCACACTGGTTGTACAGGCATCCGTATGGAAATACATCATTAATTTTGAATACGGTGCACTGAACAACACATTTCTCAATACCGGTATTCTCAGCCAGGCAATCAACTGGCGGTCTACCTACATTATTGACTTTGCCTGGGAGTGTATTATCGGCATTTTTGTTACCATTCCTTTTGTGACTTTCTGTATTCTCGCAGGTCTTCAGTCGATTGACGCTTCCTACTATGAGGCAGCTACAGTAGACGGTGCAACATTTGCAAAGCAATTACGCCATATCACCATCCCGCTTGTCCGTCCGGCCATGACTGTCAGCACTGTACTCAACATAATCTATGTATTTAATTCATTCCCCATTATATACACCATTACCCGTGGAGCACCGGCACACAAGACAGATACTCTTGTTACCTATCTGTACATGCTTGCCTTCTCAGAACAGCGGAAAGGCCCTGCCACAGCTTTGTCGGTTGTTGGCTTCGTCGTTCTCTGTCTGTGCGCCAGTGTTTACATGCTGCTGACCATGCGCGAGGAGGGAGTCGAATGAGTCTGTATCGCAGAAACCGTCTTGCGCTGGCTGGTGCAGTACTTGCATGTCTTCTCATCATACTTGTTCTGTTCTTACCTGTATTCCATTTTAATGCTACTGTTTTCACCAAACGAAGCGGGAATACCTTCGTCGGTGACGAGCGGTATATGGCAGCCATGAATGAAGTCAACCAGGCTGTCGCCGATTTTGAGTCACGTGGCATTCACACAAAAACCTCGGAAGAAATCATTGAGCGCGTGAATTCCAAGGGCGAAACCACATCCCTGATCATCTTCCGTGTAAACAGCGAAATTCTTCGAACCGCGTGGGACTTCATTGTAACCAGATTTCCTTCCGCATTTTATCTGATCGGTATGTGTCTTTGCGTGTTTCTGGCATTGTTCCTGTGCCTGATTTTCAGGCTACGTGATCTCCAGACACCCACAAAACGCTTTCCCCGCTTCAGTCGTTTCCTTCGCAAGTCCGCTGTGGTCTTTGCTATCATAGCTATGATCATGGCTGTTGTATTTGTTCTTAACACCAATGTGGTCATGAACCGGCAGATCGGTCTGTATGCTTCCGGTATAGCCGATGCACCACCGCAGTCCGTTCTTCAGTCTGCTGACAGGCTCATCTATGATGGTGCCGGCGGTGAAGAAACGGCCAGCATGCTTAAGAACACTTCTTCCAATCCTGTATGGACATGGTTCCTCGTGTTCCCGCCAATTCTGTTGCTGATACTGTGCTGCTTTCAGCTTGGGTACGATCAGATTGCACATCCTCTGAAGCGCGCATGCCTTTATGCGTTTGTCATCATTGTCTCTGTTGTCATTCTGTACCCATATGTTGTAATGGCCACCTGCGCATTCAGAACGGATGCCGAAGCTACGGATGTAAGCTTTCAGCACATGTTTCCGGTCCAGTGGAACTGGGGGAACCTGACCTATATCCTCGGCCGTGGTGTGCTGAGATACCTGTTGAATTCACTTATGATTTCCACAGGTGCCACGCTTCTCGCGCTGCTGTGCGGAATACCGGCTGCCTATGCAATGGCACGAATGCGTTTCAAGGGCCGGAAGATTTATATGGGATTTGTCATCATGAGCCAGATGTTTTCCCCGGTTGTTCTGCTGGTTGGCATTTCCCGGCTGTTATTGAACCTGCACATGAATGATACACTGCCAGGCCTGGTCTTCATTAACGCTGCTTTCAACCAGGCATTCGCAATCTGGCTTCTTCGCGGGACTTTTGTCGCCATCTCACCCGAAATGGAACAGGCGGCATGTATCGATGGCTGCAATTCGGTAACTGCATTGCTGCGGGTGCTGCTTCCCATGGCTGCACCCGGGATCGTAACCACTCTGATCTTTGTCTTTATCAACGCATGGAATGAGTACACAATCTCAACCGTTGTTATTTCTTCTGATATCAACCGCCCGATTACAGTCGGTCTTACTCAGTTTGCCGCCTTCTCCATGATTCAGTGGAACTATCTGTTCGCCTCATCCCTGCTTGCTACAATCCCCGTTGTCATTCTCTTTATGCTTATTGAAAAGCATCTGGTATCCGGTCTCACATCAGGCGGTGTCAAAGGATAACCCCCGGAATCACCCGAGGCAAAGCATTCTGTACTGCTTTGCCTCTTTTCTTTTTCCTGCATGAATCTTTATCATGGAAATGCGGTGAAAACACAGAACAAATCTTGCATTTTTTCCATGATTGTTTAGAATATTTGCATTCATGGCTTTGTTCATGATGATTCTGGATATGATTTTCATCACCAGAAAGCAATCTTCATTTGTAAACCATCCCGACATTGAATTCTCGAGGCCATAGGATTACCCTGAAAGGAAGCGAATCATCATGCCGACCATGGAAGAATTGTTTGCAAGCAATGTCTTTAATGACACCGTCATGCGCCAGCGTCTCCCTAAAGATACATATAAAGCTCTGAAGCGCACTATTGATGATGGTCGCAGTCTTGATCCGCAGATTGCAAGCATAGTAGCGCACGCCATGAAAGAATGGGCAATCGATAAAGGAGTCACCCATTATACACACTGGTTTCAGCCCATGACCGGTATAACCGCCGAAAAGCATGATGCATTCATCACGCCTGTAGAGAATGGGAGAATCATTCAGTCTTTCAGCGGAAATGAACTTGTTCGTGGTGAATCCGATGCTTCCTCATTCCCATCAGGCGGCTTGCGCTCAACTTTTGAAGCACGCGGATATACGGCCTGGGACCCGACCAGTTATGCCTTTATCAAAGATGGTGTACTTTGCATTCCCACAGCTTTCTGTGCGTATGGTGGTGAAGCTCTTGATAAAAAAACGCCTCTGCTGCGTTCCATGGAAGCGCTCTCCAGACAGGCAGTCCGTGTTCTGAAGCTTTTTGGCCGGGATGCCCGGCGTGTTGTCCCAACCGTAGGCCCTGAACAGGAGTATTTTCTTATAGACCGCGACATGTACCGCCAGCGTATGGATCTGATCTTTACCGGGCGTACGCTCTTCGGTGCCAGGCCACCAAAGGGTCAGGAACTGGAAGACCATTATTATGGTGCCATCCGGCCCCGGGTTCAGGCATTCATGCGGGAAGTCAACGAAGAATTATGGAAGCTCGGAGTGCTTGCCAAGACTGAACATAATGAGGTTGCCCCATCCCAGCACGAGATGGCTCCAGTGTTCACCATATCCAATATTTCGGCTGACCATAATCAGCTTACCATGGAAATCATGAAGAAAGTG
>ONWQ01000137.1 GCA_900321565.1 uncultured Eubacteriales bacterium | reverse complement strand
TGAAACGGATACCACGTAAATCAGGTTTCCATAGCGGATTGAAGGACGTCGAAGAATAGAAAAACGTAAAAAGTAGCAAAAATCTTTTCTTTGTTTCATGCAGTCTTTGTTTGTTTTCTATATCCACTGTGGAAAAGTGCTTGTATATGCAAAAATCCTTTCTTCATCGCTTGTGTTTCCCTGGTTTTGTGTTATTCTACTATAGAAAAATGTTAGTATATGCAAAAATCCTTTCTTGGAGGAAACATCTGATGGAAATACAAAGGGATTACTATCTGGGAAAACTGATTGACAGGAAGCACAATGGTCAGATCAAGGTGATCACGGGTGTTCGCAGATGTGGCAAATCTTTCCTGTTGAATACACTGTTCTACCGCCATCTTCAGGAATGTGGTGTCGCATCAGATCATCTGATTCGCTTCGCGTTTGACTCAGCAGATGACCTGATGAAGATTGGAGAAAACCCGATTGAGCTTCAGAGAAGAAACCGTAAAGTTGATCCCATTCGATTCACCAGATATATCATGTCTCAGATTACCGATCAGGAGCAGTACTATCTGTTGCTTGATGAAGTGCAGTTGATGGACGCCTTTGAAGCAGTGCTGAATGGGTATCTGCGCAAGAGTAACCTGGATGTGTATGTCACGGGCAGTAATGCAAAATTCCTGTCCAGCGATATCGCCACGGAATTTGCAGGGCGTGGGGATGAAGTCCATATGTATCCTCTGAATTTTTCAGAATTCATGTCCGTTTACAGAGGAGACCGGTATGCCGGCCTTGCCGAATATATGCTCTATGGTGGTATCCCGCTTGTTGTTCTCAGAGAGAAGCCCGAGGATAAGGCATCCACACTGACTGCGCTTTTCAATGAGATCTATATCCGAGATATTGTGCGCCGGCACAGAATCAGGAATCAGGGAGAACTGGAAGACCTGCTGAATTTTGTTTCCTCTTCTGCAGGATGTCTTACGAATCCTGAAAAGCTGAAGAACACTTTTCACAGTGTGAAAAAATCCCGGATCACTTCTGTGACAATCAACAAATACCTTCAGTATTTCGAGGAATCATTTCTTCTGGAGGCCGCGACGAGGTACGATGTCAAAGGGAAATCCTATATCGAGACGCCCAAAAAGTACTATTTCACAGACCCCGGTCTCCGAAATGCCCGGGTAAGTTTCCGTCAGTATGAACCAACACATCTGATGGAAAACGTCATATACAACGAACTCAGGATGCGTGGTTACAGTGTGGATATCGGGGTTGTACCAGTTATGGAGAAAAACAGTCAGGGAAAAGTCATCAGAAAACAGCTGGAAGTTGACTTCGTATGCAATATGGGATCTGTCCGATACTATATCCAGGCTGCTTACTCTATACCGGATCAGGATAAGAGAATTCAGGAAATCAGGCCACTTCGGAAAATCGATGATTCATTCAAGAAAATCGTCATCACAGGCGAACCGATTCCGCCACAGTATGATGATCATGGTATCCTGACTGTGAGTATATTTGACTTTCTCATGGACCCGCACGTCCTTGATTGACAGGCAGAAGCCTGGCCCGGGGTACCTTTCCTCAGTTGTTCCCCGGGCATTTCCTGACAGACATGCCCTCAAAGAACCGCTCCGCCTGCCTGCGCTCATCCGTTTCCTCCACCTGCTGCTCCAGAGCACCGGCTACGGCACCATAGGGTGACAGGTGCCTGAGAAGCACCAGAAAGCGCCGCCAGCTCATCTGATCCAGTTCTTTCCTCAGGTCCATCCCATAATCACGCATGAAGTCTGCTTCGACTGCACCCCAGATCCGGAGCAGACTTACTTTTTTCCCGGCGTTTTGCGCATGGCGACATGCCCCGCGTCATCGGCAAGGATTTCTCCGTCTTCCGGCTCATCCCCGCGGATCAGCCCCACCGTTTTCTGCACGAGCTCTGCCAGTTCACCCGTGGTCAGGCCTTTTCTGCACATTTCATCCATGGCCTCCCGGCCAAAGATGGCATCGGCGGCCTGCAGGGACATGCGGATGGTTTCCTCCGGACTCAGACCTTCCGCTGCCCGGGCCAGAGTGATGGGGATCAGGGCCGGAATCTCCGGCTTGATAAAATAGCTGCTGCCCAGGACTCTCACTTCCAGAAGCTTTTCTTCCTTTTCCCTGAGAAACAGATCAAAATCCAGTACGGTATTCATGGCTTTCGCCCCTTTCAGATTATTCGCCCGTCACGTTCACCGTGACCGAGGCTTCCCTGCCGCCGTTCATGGTCTCCACGCGGATCACCGTGGTGCCTGCCTTCATGGGCGTGAGTGTGAACCCGTCCTCGGTGATATCACTGACCCTGGCCACACCCGGCAGGGAATTGAAGACCCGGAAGCGCCGGTTGGACGCATCCGCTGGCCGGAACGCCAGGGTCAGGATCCGGGCCGCATCCCCGGTGGTCAGGTTCAGGCTCGTCACCGCCTGGTCCTTTTCCCGGACCTCCACGCCTTCCACCTGAACATACACCAGGTACTCCGGCTCGCCCACCATCTGCAGTGTCCAGGAGATGCCGGACTCCGTGTCATTCTGGGATTCCTCCGAGCCTGTGACCACATAGTCCGCAGTCATGCCATGCCCGTAGGGATCGATCATCTTCAGGGTGATATCGTCCTCGCACCCGGAACCCAGGGCGGCTTCCCGGAGCATTTCCTGCCCGGGATCCCGGACACCCGTGGATTCCTCCTCCACAATCTCCCCGTCCAGGCTCAGCTCAGCGGAGCGCTTGGTCACATACGGTTCCTCCCAGACCTCGGCCGCGCTCGACCCATCGCTGGTCTCCCCGCTGATCGTCTGCGTCATGCTGGTCAGGCCATAGATGCGCACCCATTCCCGGGTTGCCTTGTCCAGGATATAGATCAGCCAGGACCGGATATTCACCGGACACCCGTGTTTTCTGCCTTTTGCCATACTATCCCCTTTCTCCTCCGCAGTACCAGACCCGGAGGTTCGCACTGTACAGTACCCGTCTGCGGTCATCCGTGCCCAGGCCATGCACACCGTTGTCCACCCGGATCCGGGCATAGCTCCCGCTGCCGCTGAGGAAGCCTTCAAACCCGTCCAGGGCATCCAGCATGCCCTGCATGCGAAGGGTTGCATCCC
>ONWQ01000363.1 GCA_900321565.1 uncultured Eubacteriales bacterium | reverse complement strand
ACCGGCGAATGTCAGAAAACATGCCGGGAATCCTTGCATGACCGGGGAAAAACCGGTATGATGCCGGGTAAGGAGATGATCCCTTGAGACATATTATAGGCCTGGTACTGCTTGTGCTGCTTCTGCCATCCACCATACTGGCCGAGTCTGCGGGCGTGCCGGTTCTGGATGCGGCCCTGTCCATGCTGGAAGATGGGAACCCGTTTCTTCAGCGTTACCGGGATATGACCGGTCGGGACGTGGAAGCCCGGTTTGAACTCGGATGCCCATACTTCTGGGGCGGAAGAAGTGTCCGTCGGATCCTGGATACCATGCAGCCGTGGCAGTCTTCCTCTGCATATTACCGGACCAGCCGTTCCTATCTGTACGGGTTTGACTGTGTCGGGTTTACCCGCTGGGTCCTGGAAGAGGCCGGGTTTGCCCGGCAGCCTTCGATTTCGGACCTGCTGGACCTGCCTGAATATACGGCTCTGGAGATCCCGGGCACAGCCGGTGTGCACGGGAAAGCGCTTGCGGAGCTGCTGATCCCGGGAGATCTTCTGGTGATCCGGCATGAGAAGCGTTCCTATCATATAGCCATGTATGCCGGGACACTGAGGGACTATGGGTATGATGCGGATACGGCAGGGGAGGCGCTTGCGGATTGCCTGGATTATCCGCTTCTGGTGCACTGTACGGTGCATCCGGATTATTATGAACGGTATGAGGCATGGATCGAGGATGCGTTTGACTGGCGGGTGTACCCGCCGGACGGCGGCGTGATTGTGTCGATCCTGGATGTACCGGAGAGTACACCGGTCCGGTCCATGCTCAGTCCGCTGAACACGATGCAGACATACTTTGATCTGGAAGGATACCGTCTGCTGACCTATTCCTCGGACAAAGACGAGCTGACCCGCTGGATACGATGGTGGGAAACATGAGGCAATCCGGAAACGGATTGCTTTTTTCCGCTGCAGTCAGTATAGGCAACGGGGCCAAAAAGTGCAAGAACGGGGAAAATGTTCTCTTGACAGGAAGTGGACACAGGCCTACACTCTCAGCACATTCCATCTGTGAGAGGAGGACAGGGCGTGAGCCCTGGAATATGTATGCAACTGCCCAGACATTATGAAAACCCGCATTTTCTGCATGAGCATGCAGAGCCAAACCGTGCCTATTATATTCCGTCGGATACCGTCATGGAGGACCCGGTACTGCAGCGGGAAAGCTCCGGGCGTTTCCAGTCTCTCTGCGGGGACTGGTCATTCCGACTGTACGACGCGCCGGAACTGGTGGATGAATTCATGACCGGTCCGCTGCCGGACGGCTTTGGCCTGCTTCCGGTACCTTCCTGCTGGCAGATGTATGGGTATGACCGGCATCAGTATACCAATGTCCGGTATCCGTTCCCGGCGGACCCGCCGCATGTGCCGCGGATGAACCCGTCGGGTGCATACCGGCGCACATTCGAATACGTACCGGACCCTGCTGCACCCAGGGTATACCTGAACTTTGAGGGTGTCGACAGCTGCTTTTATGTCTGGCTCAACGGAAAGTATGTCGGGTATTCCCAGGTATCGCATTCCACGAGCGAGTTTGAGGTTACGGACTGTCTGGTGCAGGGCGAGAATACACTGGCAGTCCTGGTCCTGAAATGGTGTGACGGCAGCTATATGGAGGACCAGGATAAGTTCCGCATGTCCGGGATTTTCCGGGAAGTCTACCTGCTCCGGCGTCCGGAGAATGGACTGAGGGATTATTTCGTGCATCCGCATACGGATGGTTCAGTCCGGATTGACCTGAGTTTCCGCAGAACCCCGGTTCCGGTACATGCGCGTATCCTGACCCCGGACGGGCGTCTGGTGACGGAAGCGGAAAGCAGGGAGGATTGCCTGTGTCTGAGCATTCCGGAGCCTGTATTATGGAATCCGGAAGCGCCTTATCTGTACAGTCTGGAACTGTACTGTGAGGGGGAAGTGATCCAGGATACCGTGGGCCTGCGGGAGATCTGTGTTCGGGATGGTGTGGTCCTGCTCAATGGCAGTCCGTTCCTGTTCCGGGGTGTCAACCGGCATGACTCGGACCCGGTGACAGGATTCTCAGTGAGCCTTCATCAGATGACACGCGACCTGGAAATCATGCGGCTGCATAATGTCAATGCTATCCGCACAAGCCATTATCCGAATGATCCGCGGTTTCTGCAGCTGTGTGACCGGTACGGGTTCATGGTTGTGGATGAGGCAGACAATGAAAGCCATGGCATGAGTCCGCAGTACCTGCCGCCGGAAGATCGGGAAAAGAAACTCTGGCATGTACTGTGGAACCGTGGGATTGCGGACAATCCGGAATGGACGGAAGCCACTCTGGACCGCACACAGCGGTGCGTGGAGCGGGACAAGAACCGGCCGAGCGTGGTGATCTGGTCCATGGGCAATGAATGCGCCTATGGCTGCACCTTTGAAGCAGCCCTGCAATGGACACGCAGGTTTGATCCGTCCAGGCTCACGCATTACGAGTCCGCACGCTATACCGAAGATCCGGCCAGGCATACCTATGAGGACCTGAGCCTGTACTCGCGCATGTATCCGTCACCCAGAGAAATCACAGAGTATTTTGAAGGCAGGCCGGACGGGACACTCCCGGACTACTTTGCATACACAGAGAAGAAACCCCTGATCCTGTGCGAATACTGCCATGCCATGGGGAACGGCCCGGGGGATCTGGAAGAATACCATACGCTGATGGAGCGTTATCCCGGATTCTGCGGCGGGTTTATCTGGGAATGGTGTGACCACGCGATCCTGGAGGGAACGGCGGACAACGGTAAGCCGCGTTATCTGTACGGCGGGGACCATGGGGAGTTCCCCAATGACGGGAACTTCTGTATGGACGGGCTGGTCTATCCGGACCGCAGGCCGCATACGGGTCTGAAAGAACTGTGGAATGTGAACCGGCCGATCCGGGCTGAACTGGACGGGAACCGACTGGTCCTGCGCAGCTGTCTGGACTTTGTTTCCACGGCAGGACGGATCGGCGCTACACTGACCCTGACTGACTGCAGCGGTGTGGTCATGGAATGTCCGCTGAGCCTTCCGGCAATCCCGCCGCACGGGTCTGTGCATGCCGAGCTTCCGGAGTTCCCGCAGACATGCGGCCGGACATTCCTGAGGGTAAACTATGTAAGTGAGCAGGCCTTGCCGCTCGTGCCTGCCGGGCACCCGCTGGGGTTCGATGAGTTTGAACTCCCGCAGGGGACGGTACCTGCTGCGGTCCCGGCCGGAGAAGCTCCTGCGGTCCGCGTGCAGGAAGCGGCCATGAAGGTCCAGGCGGGGAATGCCGACTTCTGCTATACACTGGATGAAACCACAGGCCTGTTTGAACGCATGGTGTTCCGGGGGAGGGAACTCCTGGATCAGCCCATGTCATGGCAGGTCTGGCGTGCACCGACGGACAATGACCGGAAAACCGTGCCGGAATGGATCGCTGCCGGGTTTGACCGGCTGCGTCCCTGCGTCTACAGCACGGAATACCGCGAAGAGAATGGCTGCGGGATCATTACATCGGAACTGTCCCTGGCAGCGGATGCGCTTGTTCCGCTCCTGAAGATGACAGCGACCTGGACCGTTCAGCCCGGGGGCGGGCTTCAGCTGCACGTGATTGCCAGACGGGATCCGCGGATGCAGTACCCCATGCTTCCGCGCTTCGGGATCCGGCTGATGCTTCCCCGGTGCATGGAGCAGGTGACATACCTGGGTGTCGGACCGTATGAGTCGTACCCGGACAAGCATCAGGCAGGCTACCATGGTCTGTTTACGCAGACTGTGAGCGGTATGCATGAAGACTACCTGAAACCGCAGGAGAACGGTTCACACTGGGATGTGAACATGGTTACCGTGTCCGGTGGCGGTATCACACTGAAAGCGGAGAATGCTGTTGCATTTTCCTTCACGGCATCCCCGTACACGGCAGAAGAACTGACACGCAAGGGGCATGCCTTTGAACTTGAACCCTGTGGCAGTACGGTGCTGAGTCTGGATGTACGGCAGAACGGGATCGGGTCCAATTCATGCGGACCGCAGCTGGCGGAGGCGTATGCCCTGACGGATGAGACCATGATACTGGACCTGCAGCTGACACCGGAAACCGATACACAGGCCTGAGTTTTGCTGCACAGACTGAAAAATGAAACCGGCTGCATGGACGCATTTCTGTGTCCTGCAGCCGGTTTTCCGCATCCGGATCGTCTGCCTGCGGCGTATGTTTTTTACAGCGTGTTTCTGTGTACGGTTCAGGAGCGGACTTCCACGAGCCCGAGTTCTGT
>ONWQ01000143.1 GCA_900321565.1 uncultured Eubacteriales bacterium | reverse complement strand
TTCATATTGTCCCTGAAGTGTTCAAAGTACCGGGGATTATGATGCCAGATTTCTGCAGGATCAGTGCGCTGAATACTCCAGGCACAGATTCTTTTTTTCGCCAAATCTGAAGCAATCATGAGAACCGTCAAGGGAACCGTTATTCAGTTCGCCGGGTATGGATTTCAGCTCTTGAAGATAGCCACCCATGATAGCGCATATTCTCCTGGCCAGTTCAGGTATAGTTGTCAGGATCGTTTCCTTCTCTGGTGTTTCCTCTCCCAAAACGTAACCGCGTCTGACAGCATTACCGCTTTCAAAAACGCAAATCGAGTATCCGCCGGGCATACCCGCACAGCCATAGCCCGGGGATGACTGATACTCGAATATACATGTGTCGTTCCCGACCTGTTGACAATCCTGCTCCTTGCTGTTCGTATTTCGACAAGCATATGCAGGCGGAAGTATCGGCTTCCTTTGCAATCCATGCCTGGTTTTTTCCTGCGTCTATGCATCCTGTCCTCATATGGGCCCGATGTTGTTCTTCTTCACCACCATCACTTCCATGAAAGAATGATACAGCAAAAGGCCAAGGCCTGAAAACATTCCCGTCCTGACCGGAGCAACAGGCCTGTACAAAAAGCCGGAATCCTTGTATCAAGCCGTTTTCCAGCCTGTTATCCTGTCAAAAAAACGTACCAAACCGGGATACTCGGCATCAGCGCGCCGGAGATTTCCCGTTTTCTTCGGAGAATGTACAGATTTTTTTGCTTTTTCTTTCCCGAAACGGTGTCCAAGATTTGCGTATTTTCCTATTCCTTTGTATAATAGAACGTGCCCTTTTTTCGGGCACGCATGCTTCAGATGCATAAAGTCTTTTCTCCACGCAGAGCGAACGCTTTTTTTCTGTCTCATTATCGGCTTTGCCGATTGGGAAATAGCGGGAAACCGCAATATTACTACAGGAGGATGACCTCATGAAGAAACTTCTCGCAATTGTGCTGTCCCTTTGCATGATGGCAAGTGTTCTGACTGCCATGGCAGAAGGCTTCACGCCTGCCGAGTCCTATGACGTAGGCGAGCGCAAGTTCGATGGCGGCAGCATCACCACTGCAGCGGCCGGTGAAGGCGGCGGCGAAGTGAACACAGTCCCCTATGCTGGTGAAGCTGGCAAGGATTACACTGATGAAAAAGTGTACACCTTCAGCGACTACATCACCGCTACCTCCAGCATGGACTGGAACCCGCACACCTGGGAGACCAATGATGACAATTCGCTTCTCAGCATGATCACCATGGGCTTCTATGATTTTGTCCTGAACGAGGACATGAGCGGATATTCCGTCATCCCGGAAATGGCAGCCGCACTGCCCGTGGATGTGACCAGCGAATATGTCGGCAAGTACGGTGTTGCTGAAGGCGAAACCGCCAAGGCTTTCCGTATTGCCCTGAATCAGGATGCCACCTGGGAAAACGGCGAAAAGATCACTGCTGATGACTATATCTACTCCATGCAGCAGCAGCTGAATCCGAAGATGCTCAACCGTCGTGCTGACAGCTATTATGCCGGCGATATGATCATCCACAACGCCAAGAATTACCTGTATGCCGGCAAGACCACCTATGACCTGATCACCGACACCGCAGAAAACCTCATCGCTGCTGGCGAAAAGGTCTATCTCGACCTCGGTTTCTGGGGCATTGTTGGCGCACCGGACCATGACGGTAATCTCGCCCCCAATTATGTCGCCATTGACGACGAAACTGAATACCGCGATGCCGCCGTGGAAGAAGGCGCTGATGAAGCCTGGGTTTCCGCCAAGTATCTGTTTGACAACTATCTCGCAGCTGGCGCTCCTTATGAAGCCTACCAGAGCCAGTACCTGTACACCGCTTCCGTTGCTCCTGAAACGGCCTGGGAAGACGTCGGTCTTGTGAAGGTTGACGACTATACCATCGACCTGATTCTGGACAAGCCCGTACAGGAAGCTGCTTTCTATATGCCCTATAACCTGGGTTCCAACTGGCTTGTTTACAAGCCCCTGTATGAACAGTGCAAGATCTTCTATGATGCAGACGGCAAGTCTGTAGCAACCGAAGAGGAAGCCACTGAAGTCAAGACCACCTACTGCACTTCTCTGGATACCACCATCGGCTACGGCCCCTACAAGCTCACCTACTTCGAGCTCGACAAGCAGATCAGCTTCGCCCGCAACGAAGAGTGGTACGGCTATCGCGATGGCAAGCATCTCGGCCAGTATCAGGCTGATAACTATTCCATGCAGGTCATTGCTGACCATGCTACCCAGCTGATGGCATTCGAAGCCGGTCAGTTGGACGGTATCAGCCTGCAGAGCGATGATATGGCCAAGTATGCTTCTTCCAACTATATCGTCTATGAACCGCAGAGCTACACCACCAAGGTCAGCTTCAACACCAACTATGAGAAGCTGCTCAGCCGCGGCACCAACAGCCAGATCCTGGTTGTGGATGAGTTCCGTGAAGCTTTCGCACTGGCTCTTGACCGTCAGCATTTCGCAACCGCTTTCACCTCTGCCGGTACCGCCGGTTTCGGTCTGCTGAACTATCAGTATGTGTACAATCCCTTCACCGGCGAAGCCTATCGTGACAGCGAAGGCGCCAAGGATGCTCTGGTTAGTCTGTATGGCCTGAGCTATGGCGAAGGCACTGACTATGCTACCCTGGACGAAGCTTACGACGCCATGACCGGTTACAACATGGACCTGGCCCGTGAGAAGATGGCTGAAGCCTATGACAAGGCCATTGCAGCCGGAATCTGGGACGGCGAAGCTCCCATCACCATCGATTTCCGCGTGTATCAGAACGATACCATCTATGTCCAGATGTTCACCTACTTCGACGAACAGCTGAAGGCTGCCACCGAAGGCACCGGTTTCGAAGGTAAGGTCTCCCTGACCATGACCGTGGACGCTGACTACTATGAGACCAACTACTCCGGCGGCGCAGACATCATCTTCACCACCTGGGGCGGTGCTGCCATGTCCCCGTTCACCATGATGAACCAGTGCTACACCGACGGTGCGGATGGTTCCGGCAACCAGATGGAATATGGCTTTGATACCACCGCCATCGAGCTGACCATCAATGTGGACGGCAAGGATGTCGTGGACAACCTCTGCAACTGGACCAACTGGATCGGCGCTTCCACGGATCCGGCGCTCGTGGGCCATCTGGAATCTGAGCTTGGCGCATTCACCAGCTATGATTACAACACCCGCTGCGCTTTCCTGGCAGCTGCTGAAAAGTGCTTCCTGAGCTATTACACCACCACACCTGTGTACTACCGCAATGTGGCGTCTCTGCATAGCCAGAAGATCAATTATCCGACAACTCAGTACAACATGATGGCTGGTTTCGGCGGACTGCGCTTCTACACCTTCAATTATGATGATACCGAGTGGGCCGAATATATTGCCAACAACACCCTTCAGTATTAATCGCGATCTCATCGCAGAAGTAAATGCATGAAATGCACTACTGCGCGGGCGCGGGGTTTTTCCCTCGTGCCCGCGTGGCAGTTTTTCATGTCTGCGTCAGACTGCAGGTATGGAAAGTCCGCGGGGCTTTTCGCATCTGCTGCCTGACAGCAAACAGGGGTTCCGATATCCCTGAATAAGTATGAGGTGAACTTGCCATGACCAAATACGTGGTCAAACGTATCCTGCTCATGTTCCTGACTTTGTTTGTGATCATGACGCTCTGTTTTATCCTGATCAAGCTCCTGCCACTGCCTGCCATCCGTGAAATGGGCCGTGACGTGAACCTGATCCTGGCCAAGCGTGAAAAAATGGGTTATAACAAACCGATCATGGTCCAGTATTATCTGTTCCTGAAAAGCGTTCTCACCGAATGGGACTGGGGTGTCGGTGAACAGATGTATGAAGGGCTGAGCGTCTGGGCTGTTCTGGTTCAGAAACTCCCCTACACCATTCTGGTCAACCTGTATTCCATTCTGTTCGCGATCCCGCTGGGCCTGGCCTTCGGTATCTATGCGGCGCTTAAGAAGAACAAATGGCAGGATCATCTGATCTCCACCGCCGTGGTTATTTTCATCTCGGTGCCGAGCTATGTCTATGCATTCCTTGTGCAGTACTTCCTGTGCTTCCGACTGGGCTGGTTCCCACTGACACTGGAATCCCTGGATAACGCCTCCCTGTTCAGCTGGCGTATGTTTGTCTCCATGATGCCGGCCATTCTCTCCCTTGGTTTCGGTGTTGTAGCCGGTCTCACACGTTATACGCGTGCGGAGCTTTCCGAAGTGCTGACCGGAGATTACATGCTGCTCGCCCGGACCAAGGGTCTGACCAAAGCCCAGGCAATCTCCCGGCACGCCATGCGCAATGCCATGGTCGTCATCCTGCCCATGATCATCGGTGAATTCATCGGAATCCTCGGCGGTTCCCTGATCATTGAAAAGATCTTCGGTATTCCCGGTATCGGCTCCATGTTTGTCGCATCCATCAATGTACGCGACTATAACTTCTTCATGGCACTGACCGTCTTCTACACCTTTATCGGCCTGGCTTCCGGTATTATCACCGATATCAGCTACGGCTTCATTGATCCCCGGATCCGTATGGGTTCCAAGAAATAAGGCCGGATATCGCCTGAAAGGAGTAAGCTTACCATGGATACCAACAAACAGCCTATCCCGGAGATTCCGGCAGAGAAATTCCAGTTTGTGCAGAAAGACCGCAAACTGTTTGACCAGAAGCTTGAAACCAAGCCCATCGGCTATTTCAAGGATGCCTGGCTGCGCTTCAAGAAAGACCACAGCGCCGTCATTGCCTTTGTCCTGATCATCATTCTCATGCTGTTCTCCTTTATCGTTCCGTTCTTCTCCCCGGTGGACGTTTCCTTCCGTGACGGATACTACCGGAAAGTTCTGCCCAAACTGCCGGTCCTGTCTGGCAGCGGATTCTGGGACGGCACGACCTCGCAGCGCGAGACGCAGGCGGGCTTTGATTACCTGAACTCCATCGGTCAGGAAAGCGGCAAGCCAGCCGTCATTACTCAGAAAGCCACCTATCAGGATGCCAGCGGCATTACCTACCATGAACTCAGGGTCGATTCCTATGCCAAGGTCGGCTATGTCTACATGAACCTGAGTGATGCGGAATACCAGTCCCTGATGGACTATCAGGAAGCGAACCAGATCCAGGTCATCTTCCCGATGCCGGCCACACATATGACAGACTTCGTCATGGCCAATCGCGGAGCAAACTTCTGGTACAAGCTGAAGAACGAGGCCTCCACCAATTCCGGTGAAGCGGTCTATGATGAAAACGGGAACTATATCCCGAACTACCTGACTGCAG
The DNA here is from genome assembly GCA_900321565.1 of uncultured Eubacteriales bacterium. Classification (GTDB taxonomy): domain Bacteria; phylum Bacillota; class Clostridia; order Christensenellales; family Aristaeellaceae; genus UBA2943. The sequence goes on along the minus strand of ONWQ01000143.1, from coordinate 2,706 downwards.
ATACCAAGGACAAGGCCGGTTACCGTGGCCTGCGTCTGGAAACGGACAACGGCGGTGAAGACGGGAATACATGGTTCGTGTATGCCGTCCGGAACCAGTCCGGCGTCAAGGTCCGCGTAAACTACTATGAGTACTTCCGGTTCAAGAACCACTTTGAGCCTGTCTTCTATTTCGGAACCAATGACTATGGTCAGGATATCTACACCTGCCTTGCCTATGGCGGACGTCTGAGCTTCCTGCTGGCCATCTCTGTTTCCCTGATCAACTTCATCATCGGTGCGGTCTATGGTGCTGTGGAAGGCTACTATGGCGGTGCCATTGACATGGTCATGGAGCGTATCTCCGATATTCTGGGATATATGCCCTTCATTGTGGTGGCCACCCTGTTCAACCTGCATCTGCAGGAGAAGACCGGGCCCATCGTTGCACTCCTGTTCGCCTTCATCCTGACCGGATGGATCGGCATGGCCAGCCGTGTGCGTATGCAGTTCTACCGCTTCAAGGGCCAGGAATACGTGCTGGCTGCGCGTACACTCGGTGCCAGCGACAAGAGACTGATCTTCAAGCATATCTTCCCCAACTCCCTGGGCACGATCATTACCGGTTCCGTGCTTGCCATTCCCGGTGTCATTTTCTCCGAGTCCATTCTGAGCTATCTGGGAATCATTAATCTGGAAGCGTCCTCAGTCACATCCATCGGTACCATGCTGGCCAATGGTCAGGGTACCCTGAGCACCTTCCCGCATATTATTCTGTTCCCGGCTCTGTTCATCTCTGTACTGGAGATCTCCTTCAACCTGTTCGGCAACGGACTGCGCGATGCATTCAATCCTTCCCTGAGAGGAGCAGAAGATTAAGATGGCTAAGAAACTGGAAGTCAGAAATCTGACGATTTCATTCCGTACCAATAACGGTGCGGTGCGCGCCGTGCGCGATATTTCCTTTGATCTGGAAGCCGGAGAAACGCTTGCCATTGCCGGAGAAAGCGGCAGCGGCAAGTCCGTCACCACGCGTGCCGTCATGGGCATCCTGGCCGGCAATGCCATGGTCGAAGGCGGCGAGATCATCTATGATGGCGCTGACCTTTTGAAAATCCCCGAGGAAGAATTCCATACCCTGCGCGGGCATAAACTGAGCATGGTCTTCCAGGACCCGCTCAGTGCACTCAACCCGATCATGCGCATCGGCAAGCAGCTGACGGAAGCCATGCTGCTCAATAACAAGGAGCGCCGCGCAGATGGCAAAAAGCGCTTCAACAGCATGCTGCAGGAACTGGAAAAGAACATGATCGCAGCGCGCGTGCAGGCCGGGGAAAACGAGTCTGCGGTCCGGGCGGACGTCAAGCAGAAGACCCACGAGTTTGACAGTTTTGTGGTCAAGAGTGTGGAGATGGAGAATGCCTGGAAGAATGCACAGGAGAGCGCCATCGGCATGCTCGACACGCTGGAAGAGGCAGACCTTGCCCTGCTCAAGCAGGATGCACGCAAGGTTTCCGAAATCACCACCCGCCTGGTGCACTCCAGCAAGGAAGTCTACAATCCCTACCTGATCCCCGAAAACGATGCAGCCTATACGGGTGCCATAAGCGCACTGGAAAAGTTCACAAAGAACTTCTCCCTGCATCAGGAACCGGAATACCGTCAGGCCATGAATGCACTGAAGGCACGCCTGAATCAGGCTGTACAGACTGAAGAAAGCGAAACCCCGAACTTCTTCCGCATCGGGTACCTGGTCACGCATGGCCAGACCGCAGACCCGGCCCGGGAAAAGGTCTCCTCCATCAATGAGCGTGCACTGAGCTTCATGAACCAGAACTTCATGGACGGATTCCTTGCGGATATCCGCAAGGCAGTCGAGTACTCGCACGCACAGTCACGCAAGGCCATGGTGGATGCCGTGGATGTGCTTGAAAAGGAACTGCCCGTGTTTGAAGAAGCACAGCTGGACGAAAAACGCTGCCGTGCCGCTACCAAGCACGCCGCAGACGCCGTGGAGCACGCCATTGACCGTCTGGCTCTGAGCAAGGACAGTCTTGCTTATGTCTTCCGCAGTTCCATGATGGCCGGGATTGACCGGTATGTCTATGGCACGAAGCATAACCCGAAGGAAGAAAAGCGCTACGCCCGGGAGACCGAACGGCATGACCGGGATGTCGCAGCCGGGAAGACTGTTGCCTCCGTAGTTCCCATGAACCTGGTCGACCTTGAGAAAGTCAGGGAAAACCTGAGCACGACCGTCCGGAACCTGATCCAGCATTTCCGGCAGGACGAGACGGCACAGGATACACAGACTCAGGCCGTAGCCCTGGTGGATTACCTGAAGGACCGTTCCAGCGAGTATGCCTATCACCTGTCCAAGGCCATGGCCAAGCACAGGGCGATTGAACTGATGAAAGAAGTCGGTATCCCCGAACCGCACAAGCGCTTCACCCAGTACCCCTTCGAGTTCTCCGGCGGCATGCGGCAGCGTATCGTCATTGCCATTGCCCTGTCCGCGAACCCGGACATTCTGATCTGCGATGAACCGACCACCGCACTGGACGTCACGATTCAAGCACAGATCCTGGAGCTGATCAACCGGCTGAAGCGTGAACGCCATCTGTCCGTCATCTTCATTACTCATGACCTGGGTGTGGTTGCCAATATGGCGGATAAGATTGCCATCATGTACGCCGGCAAGATTGTGGAATACGGCACCGCTGATGAT
>ONWQ01000138.1 GCA_900321565.1 uncultured Eubacteriales bacterium | reverse complement strand
CAGGGTTGCACTAAGCATGATGACCGGTGTATGGTAGCTTCCCAGCCACCGAAGTGCTTCTTCCAGGTACTGATTCATATAAGCATCATATGCATGGCATTCATCAATAATCACAGCTTTTCCGCACAGTCCCAGATGGCGCAGCATCACATGTTTCTGTCGCAATGCTGACATCAGAACCTGGTCAACAGTGCCTACCACAAAGTCTGCCAACAGTGCTTGTTTACGTCCTCTGAACCACTCATGAACTACGAGACGTTCCGATCCGGCGTCCTCTTCAACTGCTGACTCACGGTTTCCAGGCATCAGTTCGCGATATCTGGCATTCATATCCGCCATGCCATGGGCAAGACGAATACTTACCCTGTTTGCATCCGGTTGTTGTTCAGCCCATTCGACAATACGGTCAAAGATCGCATTGGACGTAGCCTGCGTGGGCAGCCCGAAAAAGATACCGCCGACGCCTTTTTCTGCAAGCAGGTCAGCTGCCAGCAATGCAGCTTCTGTCTTTCCGAGTCCCATTGGTGCTTCCAGAATGATCATTCCAGGTTGCTCACTGTTTTTTACTTCTTTCATCACCGCGGTCTGCATCGCATTGGGTTCAAATCCAAACTGTACAAGACACAGCTGACTGAGACTATCCGCTTTACATGGTATCCAGTGTGAAGGCAGATCCAGCTTTTTCCACCCATGCTCAATACGTGTCGATATGGCATCCGGAACCATACAATCCAGCGGAATTAGAGGAAAAAACTCTTCATTACTGGCAATCCAGTCAGCCATAATAATCAGGCCGGTTACCAGGACAGCCGTTGGTTGTTGAATTGGTGGCAAAGTACTCAGATCAGTACAGCCCGATCTGTCCAGCATCCATTGCAGGCACTCTTTCTGAACAGACTGCCATGTTTCCCGTTGTTCCCGGCTTCCCCAGATGGAGATTGCACGAGGATCAAGCCATTCTCCTTTTTCCTGAAGCTCGTCCATGAGTTCTGCTCCTTCAGGCCATGGCTGACCATGATGAGCACCAATCACCTCAGAAAAAGTGAGCGTGCATTGATTCATCAGCAGCATGATTTCACCAGCGGCTGCATGAGGTAAATAGTAACTCTGTTGCAGCTCAGTGTCCGACCCAGCTAAAAGGGGTAATCCCGCATCCAAGAGTCTGTTTTGTATCTCAGGACATAAACCAGCAAGGCGTGATTGAAAGAGTATGCTTGATTTTCCCAGATCGTGGAAAACAGCAGCAGTCCTCACCATTTGCATCAGTTGTGGGTGCGTCATACCACCCGACATAGCAAGCAGAGTACTCTCGGGAAGCCATTTTTCCAGCAAGCACTCTGCCACACCGCATGTATCCAGGCTATGTACCCATAGGGGGAGCCACTCACTCCGTTCTATATTCAATTTGGCGGCCAGACGTGAAAGTCTGTCTGATGGCTTCAGAATATTTGTAATACTAATCATTTCCTTCCCACTATACATAAGCACTAAGCATAACCTGGTTTTGCAGCTCTTATATTACAGATCATTATAATGCATATGTTTTTATGCGTAAATCATAACATTTTCCGAAAGTCATGTCAAACCATAAAAACTTTTCATGCACATTCACGCTATGGCAGGTATTACAAGATTCAAATAAGTCGACACCCTGATCTAATAATCAAAGTAAAGACCAAGTAACCTCGACTAGGCATAAGACCAGATCTGACTTCCTGCGTTTCTCAAACTTTTTGCGTTCCTCATCGCCACCTTCTATGCATTATGATATCACGCTATACAATAATTTCAATATTATATTTCTATTTTACGGTAATAATTAGCAAATTGATAGCCATATAGAGCTTACATAATCATTCCGCGAACAAAAAGCAGTTGATTCTTCGCAATAATACGTTGCAATCCCACAAAAACTTCACCCAAGATCGTCGTAATCCCGACACATAGCCCGTTAAACATTTCAAGATTCATATGTGACTCCGTTCTTCATATCCTAAAGCCTTTTCCAAAAACCCTGAATGTCGATCCACTGATTACCACGTTTATAGCGGAATTCGTGGATTTTCAAAAGGTTTACAGTTCCTCAAAAAGTCGGTACGAGCCGTCAGGATGCATCCCATACATGACACTGCTTCCCTGTCCATACCATGTACGCCAGCAGCGTCTGCACATGGAATCCTGCCGTTGTCCCTGAAACGAAAAAAACAGCCGGACCGCCTGTTTTTTCAGACGATCCGGCTGTATACCGTTTATTCTTTAGTGGCTGCATCCACAAGCCCCTCACCAATAATGTACGCTATGACCCCCGCCCCGGCCATGACAATGGCCGTG
>ONWQ01000140.1 GCA_900321565.1 uncultured Eubacteriales bacterium | reverse complement strand
TTTTTCCAGTGTCTACTTCAGGGGGAGCATATCACCAAGCCCCTCTGACTTTCGTTATTTCCTGTTTTTGATCCCGTACGCGGGCAGCATGCGTACCTCATCTGGCCGCATTGCGGATCCCGGTTTACTCTTCCACGACCGGCTTGAGATAATAAGTCAGCATCTGTGCGCCAAACTGTGCGTCATAGGTCAGCTGTCCATTGTCGGTAAGCTGTACCGTCAGGACGGTGTACTCCTCCCCGGAAGCCGGATAGTACGGATTCTTTGTAGTGATCACCAGTGTGCCATCCACAAACTCTGTTGTATACTCCGTCGGGGAACTGCCCTCTTCTGCATTCGGGTCCGTTTCGGTTACCTTGCCCTCTTCCATGGTAAAAATATGGTTCAGGCCCAGCAGAGCAGCCGGTAATACCGTTCCATCTTCGCCCACCATGTTTTCTACCTGCCATGTCCCATAGAAGGCTTCCGCCGTCTCCGCTGCCACGACCGTCGGGATCACAAAGGCTTCAGGCGGTGTCTGAGTAAGCACGCCTGTCATGCCGCCACCCATTTCCACGGTCATTTTATCGCCTTCCAGTGTCATCTCTTCCGGCTGACCGTTTGCAAAAATGGTTACCTTATTCTCCGTCTGTTCCCAGGTTCCAGTTGTCTCCATGGTCTGGCCGGCCTGTTGCATCGATAGCTCTGCAGAACCATCTTCATTGAGCACAAACGTCATTTCGATACCCACCAGCGAAGGGGACATAGACAGTTTCCCATCGGTTACCTCGGTCATATACCATGTGCCCACAGCCCCGGTCTGCTCCGCAAGAGCAAGGGGCAAAATGCATACCAGAGCCAGTGTCAGAATCATCGCTGTAACTTTTTTCATACTTTTCCTCTCCTTCTTGCTTGATATCATAAAGAGTCGTCAGATGCGGCTCTGTCATCACGTGACACATGGCTGATCTGATTCCAGACTTCTTATCCCTCTGGTTTTATTATAGAAATATTCCCTGCGCCTGTCTATCCGACAAATGACGGACAAAAGTGCCCTGCCGGGTTCATCCCATGGTTCATCGAACTATACGATACAGAACATACCGTCCCGGAATGACTTCCAGTTCAAACACAGCTTCCCCGCCGCTGCAGCGGACAGGTTTGATCTGTTTACCTGACTGCGTCACAAGTTCTGTTGCATGCTCCGCATGCAGATACACATACTGTCGCTGTGCTCCGTCCATCACGTATACATACGGGATCACCGTGTCGTTGTCATAGACAAACAGGCTGATTCCCGGTTCTGCCTCCATCCACACGCCCCGCACCGGGACCGCTTCACGGATCCGGTTCCATACCGTTCCCGGGAAACGATACAGGTCTGGGTATGCGTCCGGCACTGACAGCGTCCACAGCGTACTGTCAGCATAATCATCCCGCAGAAGTATGCCATAGCTTTCTTCGTCATGCACAGCCTTCACCACTGCCCAGGTTGAGTTGTTCCTGAACTCGGGTACCGGCAGGCTTACACTGCGCGTTCCGTACGGATACAGGCATCCTTTCCCGCCATGCGCGGTATCCTCCTCCACACGGTAGCGCTCGGCGGTCACATGCCGCCCGCACATCCTGACCGAGGTCATGCGTTCAATGCCCCTGCCCTGGCACGCTTCCATAAACCCGGTAGTGACCATGGCCTGCCGCGAACCCGTTTCCAGGTATTTCTGCAGTTTGTCCACAATATCCGGATCCATGGCGGAAGCACGCGTCAGAAGGATCTGTGGGGCCTGTTCCGGGAAATACGGAGAACAGACCACAGGCAGCCCGCACATGCCCAGGAAATCCTGCACCTGGTCTTCACCCTGACTGTTATCCGGCAGATAGCACACAATGCCATCCGGCATCCCTGCATCATCCAGGACGGCATCCAGTTTATCCAGCTGATACCCCAGCGCAGCCGTATACATATTGTCATACAGAGACTGGAAGCAGAACAGCATCATTTCCTTCGGTCGGGAGAAAGCAGTCAGGTATGCCTGCTCCAGATAATGCTCCGTAATATGCATATCAAAGGTGTCAAACCAACCGCCACCGTTATGGCCGGGCCACATGTTCTCAAAATAGGTCATCAGTGAAAAGCTCAGGTACCGCGGCAGATGCTGGTCCGTGGTTACCGGATCCCGGGTTTCTGTTCCCGTGTACAGCATCGGGAACAGCTTCCGCTGCTCAGCCGGGTTATATCCCGTTTCCTGATAGCTCTCCGCCCAGTTCGGATACTTGATGGTAATCCTGCAGTCCGGGTTTGCCTCCAGCGCAGGCCCGATCACATCCTCCATGCTTACCCTGCGCATCAGGTCCAGACGATAGGCTTTCCAGCTTCCGTCCGCAATCCCGTGTGCCCGGTTGAACGTATCACGCTCCCGGACACAGTCCGCACACATGCAGTTCGTAAAGAAGAAATCATCAATGATGAATTCATTGAAATGTCTGGCTGTGAACGCACTGACCTCTTTCAGTTTTGCGCGCATCACCGGATCATTGTAGCAGAACGTATCAAAAAGCCGCTGCTTTGGTTTCGCTCCCTCAGGCGTAGGGATCACAGTCGTCAGACCGCCTGCCACTTCCACGCCGTGCTTTTCAAATACTTCCCGGCACATTTCTACCTGTTCATGGCTTGCCAGTTCACCGCGCCAGGCCTCAAGATAGACCTTATCCAGCCGGAGATACCGTTCCATAAACGCCAGCTGATGCTCCAGTTCATCGCGTGTTATGCGCGCCGTTGCATGCGCAACAAAATAGGTTACCAGTTTGAAATTACGATACTGACCCAAACGGATCACTCCCCTTCTGTTGTCTCTGTTCTCTTCTGTTCGCTCCAGTCTGTTGATTCCCTGCCTGTCCGTTGTATTTCAGTGGTTTTCATCGTTTGCGCCCGGACTGCGCAAAATCCAATGCCTGTGAAGGAATCCCTGCCACTGTGTAGAATTTTCAGCACAGATTATGCTTCACGCCTGCACGGACACACATCCGGCAGCTTCATGGAAGGAGATCATACCTATGCAATACGGTTACTTTGACCAGCCCAAACGGGAGTATGTCATCACCGATCCCCGCACACCCATGCCCTGGGCAAACTATCTCGGTTCTCCTGAGTATGGCGCCATTGTCACGCAGAACGCAGGCGGATACAGCTTTGTCAAAAGTGGTGCCGCCGGGCGTATACTCCGGTATATGTTCAATCAGTTCGACGAGCCCGGCCGTTACGTCTATCTGCGCGACCGCGCCAGTGGAGATTTCTGGTCCGCAAGCTGGCGCCCGGTGGAAAAGCCGCTGAACGAATACAAAACAACCACGAGGCACGGCACCGCCTATACTGTGATTGAAAGCACGTACAGCGGTATCACCTCCAGTGTCCTCTACTATGTCCCGCTCAATGCAACCCATGAGGTCTGGCGTGTTACCGTACGCAATGATTCAGACAAAATACGCACACTGGACGCTTTTGGATACTGCGAATTCACCACGGAATCCTTCTATGAGCAGGACCTCGTGAATATGCAGTACACGCAGTTCATCACCGTCACCGAGTTCCATGACGATCATATACTCGAACGCATCAGCCAGTTCTGTCACCTGAACCCGGATGGAAGCAACGGCTCCGAACGTTTCTTCGGGCTTGCCGGCTCGCCAGTGACCGGGTACACCGGGCGCCGGGAGCGTTTCCTCGGCGGTGCACGTTTTCACGCACCCCAGGCCGTGGTCAGCGGACAGCTGGATAACTCCCTGAACTTCAACGGGAATCCCTGTGGTGCGCTGCAGACCACGCTCGAGCTTGCCCCTGGTGAAGAAAAAACCTTTGTCTTCCTGCTTGCCCAGAAGACGGAACCCCAGGCACGTGCGCTTCTGAATGCCTACAGCGGGGATGTAAAGGGAACCGTGAATGCACAGCTGGATACCCTGATCCGTTACTGGCATGAAAAGCTTGGGCATCTGAACATCCAGACCCCGGATGAAGACTTCAACACCATGGTCAACACATGGAATGCATTCCAGTGCTTTACCACTTTCGTCTGGAGCCGTGCCGCCAGCCTGATCTACTGTGGCCAGCGCAACGGGTACGGATACCGTGACACCGTCCAGGACATCCAGGGCATTATTCACCTGGATCCTCAGATGGCCAAGGAACGTCTGTCCTTCATGCTCTCGGCCCAGGTCCATCATGGTGGCGGTCTCCCGCTGGTAAAATACAGCCATAACCCCGGACACGAGGATACTCCTGAACAGGAAAGCTATGTCAAGGAAACCGGGCATCCGGCCTACCGCGCAGATGATGCCATGTGGCTCTTCCCCACGGTATACAAATATATCGCCGAAACCGGTGATGTGGGTTATCTTGATGAGGTCATTCCCTTTGCCGATTATGATGAGGGCACTGTGCTTGAGCATCTCAAGCGCGCCATTGATTTCACCATGCATCATCTCGGAAACCACGGCATGCCTGCCGGTCTGCATGCAGACTGGAACGACTGTCTGAAACTGGGTGCCCAGGGTGAGAGCAGCTTTGTGGCCTTCCAGTTCTACTATGCTCTGACCATTCTGGAAAAACTGCTGCCTGACAAGGCGGAGAACCAGGCTTACCGCGCATTCCTCAGAGAGGAAGCGGACAAACAGCTCGCACTGATCAACCAGTACTTCTGGGAAGATGACCGCTTCCGCCGCGGATACCGCGACAACGGTGAGGTCATCGGATCCAAGACCAGCCCCGAGGCATCCATGTGGCTCAATCCCCAGTCCTGGTCCGTGATCAGCGGCGCTGCAACCCCGCAGCAGGCAGACGCAGCCATGGAAAGCGTGGACCGGCTTCTGAACACGCCCAATGGTATTGAGCTGATGACACCGTGCTATAAGCAGCACGCGTTTGACGGTGCCGCCATGCTTCTGTTCAACCCGACCACCAAGGAAAACGGCGGTATCTTCTGCCAGGCACAGGGCTGGGCAATCCTTGCCGAAAGCCTGCTCGGGCACGGAAACCGTGCCTTCCGTTACTTCAAGGAAAGCTGTCCTGCAGCCTATAACGACCGCGCAGAAATCCGTGAAGTGGAACCCTATGTGCATTCGCAGTTCATTGAAGGGCACGAAACACCACAGCCCGGCCGTGCACACGTGCACTGGCTGACCGGTACTGCCTCGACCGTTATGGTCGGCTGTGTGGAAGGCATCCTCGGCCTGCGGCCCACACCGGAAGGTCTTCTGATCTCTCCCAGTATTCCCGCACAGTGGGATGGGTTTACCATGGAAAAAGTGTTCCGTGGAAAGAGATTGTCCATCCATGTGGATAACCACGCTCACCACGAAAGCGGTGTGACCGAAATCCGGATCAATGGCCAGCCGGCCGCGCCGGGTGTTCTTCCGGATGCATTGCTCCATGACGGCGATGTAATTACCATTGTACTGTAACCATCATCAACAATAAACGTGGCCACCCGTATCCGTCAGATATGGGTGGCCACGTTTGTTTTATGGTTCTGTATCTCAGTCTGCAGACTCGGCAAGCGTGCGCGGCTGCACACTCAGCACCAGCGTGTTTTCCTCACCGTCCCAGTTCACTTCCGCATGCAGTGTCTCCTCCAGGAAACGCCCGGAAGCGTACCAATGTCCCTCATCAAAGACAAGGTCGCCCTGTTCGACAGCGGCAGTCTCTCCCTCCGCCTTCACCTCATACGCCTCACAGTAGGACGTGTCCTCTGTGGAGCGGGTACTCTTCAGGGCGGTATGCATCATGGCCGTCACATGGTATTCCTGTGCTTCCAGGATCAGCGACTGTGCATTCAGCGAAGAGAATGCCCAGCTGCATGCTTCAGCAAGCTCGTCCAGACTGACCAGGAACCCGTCAGAGCGCAGGTAGACTTCCGGCGCACTGCCTTTCGTTGTCTGTACCATCTCCCCGTTATAGAGCACCTTTGCCTGTTCCTGCCGGACCCAGGCAGTTCTCGGGTTCCCGATTACCGAGATCAGGCCGTCGGCATCCGGTGTGGACGTCGGTTCCGGGCTCGGCGTAACCGTTTCCGGGTTCGGAATCACGTTCGGATCCTGGAACAGTCTGGTCTGTGTCGCTTTTCCGGCTACGCCGTCACGACTCAGCCCATTATAGGACTGGAACAGCAGAACTGCATTCCGCGTCTGGTATCCATAGGCACCATCCACA
>ONWQ01000200.1 GCA_900321565.1 uncultured Eubacteriales bacterium | reverse complement strand
TACTGGCGTGATGTACTCCGGACGGAAACACAGGCATGGGCGGAGAAAAAACCCAATCATGATCCCCGTTTCTGGCCGGACGGTGTGCAGCCGGAGGGCCCGCGGCCAATACTGTGTGCGGTCTGCGACGGGGAAATGGTTGGCTTTACCGGGCCTGTAGACAGACAAAAGAGCGGGCGCGGCTGGTTCACGGGGATCTGTACGGACCCGGAGTTTGAAAAGAGAGGGATCGCGACCGTACTGTTTTCCCTGCTGATGCAGGCATTTGTGGAAGAGCATGCTGCGTTTTCAACGCTTTTTACCGGTAAGGAAAATCATGCCCGGAGGGTTTATGAGCGTGTGGGATTCCGCCCGGTGCGCGAGTTTGGCATCATGACCATGAAATTATAAGGAGGACAGAGATGAGCAAGACCATTGTGGCAGTCGGCGCGCATACAGGCGATGCACAGCTGACATGTGGTATGCTGCTGGCCAAGCATGCCATGGCGGGGGACCGTGTGGTCATGATTGACCTGACAGCCGGAGAACGCGGAACACCGGCTGGATGGACTGTGCCGGATTTCCGGGCATATAATGTGGAGTGCGCAGACCGGTTTGCGAAAAAGATCGGAGGCATCTCTGTTGTTCTGGATACACCGGATGGCGAGCTTTATGCGACCAGAGAGAATGAACTCCGCCTGGCTGATCTGCTCAGGGAATATCAGGCAGACGCGGTCCTGTATCACTGGAAGAACAGCCTGCATAAGGATCATGAAGCCGCGAGCACGATCACGGATCATGCCATCTTCTATGCGTCCCTGGCCACGTTTGAGCACCCGCTGCCGCCTGCACCGATCCGCAAGTTCATGTGTGCGGAAAACTGGGAAGATGAACCCGGGTTCCAGCCTTACTACTGGTTTGATGTCTCAGATGCGTTCCCGGTATGGAAGGAAGCTGTAAAAGAGCTCTGGCTTTCGGAACACTCCACAAGCTTTCCCTATCTCCGGTATTATGAAGCACTGAGTATTGTGCGCGGCGCACGGATTCATGCTGAGCATGCTACATGCTTTGGAATCAGTCCGCATGCCAAGCGCCAGGTTCTGGACCTGCTCTGAGCCGGGGACAGAAGATGACGAATCAAAATCAGGCATGGTATCCACTGCCGGGATGCCATGCCTGATTTTGTTGTATGTTTCAGTGTCTAGCGGCATGCACTGTAACCAGATGCTGCCAGTTCTTTTCTCTGAACCGGAAATGCAGCACAAGCGCACGGAAAGCCCATTCTGCCGAGAGCCCGATCCATACACCGGGTACTCCCAGCCCCAGGGGAATGGTCAGCAGATACCCAAGTACACAGCGGCCAAGGAACAGTGCCAGGACAGAGACCACGGCGGTGAAACCGGCATCCCCGGCGACACGCAGGGCCATGGCCGGCAGGTAACTGTCACACCACCACAGCGGCAGACTGACAGCCCCGATGGCCAGTGCAGTATAGATGATCGGAGCACCTTCTGCAGTGGCGTGATACAGCTTCATAAGCAGTGGCGTCAGAGGGAAAAGGATAAGCACAGTCAGAAGCAGTGCAATGCGTCCGATCCGGGTCAGACGCAGGCAGTAATCTCTGGCAAGATCATACTTCTGTGCTCCGTAACACTGTCCGCAAACGGTACCGGCCATAGTGTTGAACGCACCGGTGGTCGTATGGTAAAGGTTGAGCATGGAGTTGGCCACGGCATGGGCTGCCAGGGCGGTAGTGGTCAGCTTGGCGAGATAGACCTGTACCAGCAGCATACCGCCCTGCATCAGGAGGGATTCCAGCGTCATGGGCATGCCCAGTGCAAAGATCTCCTGTGTGGTAGACCTGCGGAAACGGAAAAAATCACGGATCCGAACAGCATACTCATTATGCACTTTCAGAAGCCAGACCAGAGCCAGGAGCATACCAATGCTTCGCGCTACGATATAGCTCAGTCCGGAACCGCTAACACCAAGGTGCAATCCGTTGATAAAGAGCATACTGAGTATCAGATGCCCGACATTGATGACGATGGTCAGAAGCAGGCTTGATCGGGTATCCCCCAGACTTCTGAAAACATTGAAGATAGCAGCGAATATGGAGTAGGGGATAAAGGATATGGCCATCAGATGCATATACTGCACTGCGTAGGTGATCAGCATCGGCTCCACATCCGGATAGATGGCACGCACGAGCGGCTCGGCAAATATGTAAAGCAGGGTACCGAATGCAATGGCGACCATACAGCAAAGACCGGTAACCTCACCAATGGCATGCCGAATATCATCATGGTCAGCACGCCCTTTGGCGCGGGCGACCACAATACCTCCACCGCTTGCGAGAGATGTGAACATCAGTGAGACCATGCCGTTGATGATGCCAACCATGGAGACTGCAGCAATCGCTGCTTCCCCGATGGAGGATACCATGGCAGTGGCCAGTACATTGATAAACAGTATGAAGAACTGATCCAGAACCAGTGTCCAGAACATGTTCCTCAGTTCAGGGTACGTAAACTGATCGGAAGTGAGTAACCGCTCAAGTCGTTGATGCAGCCAGCGCAAGGAATAAGCCTCCCCTTAAGTGTACGAAACAGAGCGTAAACAGATTACTCGGTTGCCTGCAGGAATTCCTGCATCATATAGTCCCGGATGCGCCCGAAGAGTTCCGGTGCCTTTCCGCCTGCAGGACGACCATCGATTTCGCCTGCATGCACACACAGCTTGGAGGAACTGGTTACCAGGATCTCATCTGCATTATACAGATCGGCCAGCATGAACGCTTCCTCATGAACGGGAATGGAGAGTGCATGGCATGCGCGGATCAGATGCGCGCGGGTGATCCCGGGAAGAATCAGCCGATCGGTGGGTGCTGTATACAGTTCGCCATTCTTCAGAATATGCACATTGCTGTGTGCGCATTCGGTGACTCTGCCACCGGGACGGTACAGAACACATTCCAGGCAGCCTGCTCTCCTGGCCTTTTCGGATGCCATGACAGAAGGGATCAGGTTCAGCGTCTTGATATTGCAGTGGAAAAAGCGTGTGTCCTCTGCTGTGATGAGACGAACCGGTGCTTTACCGTCCGGCATGCTTGCGGGTGTCAGAGTAATCCACAGCCTGCCTTTCCCTTCACTGAAGGTGTGAGTACGCGGACCCCCACCGCGCGTAACCTGATAGTAGACAAACTGGCTGTCACTGTCGAGCTTATGCACAAGTTCCTGAAGCAGATCCCGGAGCTCGGCGCGGGAGAGCGGTATTTCAATCTCCAGCTGTGCTGCACTGCTGAAGAATCGCTCGATATG
>ONWQ01000144.1 GCA_900321565.1 uncultured Eubacteriales bacterium | reverse complement strand
AATGTACTTCGACCAGCCCCAGTACTTCCACTTGTTATTCATTCCCGTGAGATTGGGGCCAGAATCCTCGGAATCACCATTGTTATATCCTTTCCTGTCGAGTGTATCATATCATAAACCTTAGATCAACGTGAAATTCAACACTATACAAATTCTTAAGGTGGCTGAATTATCCAAAATATAGTATTTTCAAGCGCTTTGGCGATACAAGTGCTTGATTTTTTTGCTTTTCCACGGTATAGTAGATAGTGTTGAGCAACACTATCTACTATACTGCGGAGGTGAGCAGAAATGTCATTCCTTCGAACTCAGAATATTAGGCGAGACGAAAAAGGGGACATTATCAGTGGATCAGCCAGCATCATGAACACCGTATATGACAATTCTCGTCAGCATAAAAGCAAGCAAGTAGTTGTTGAAAAACTTGGAAAAGTATTATGGTTGGGCGATTCCAACCGTTCCGGGATATTTCTGAATCCGCAGCGAGGTCTCTTTTTCTATGATTCCAATACTGACAGATTTGATCCCGTTTCTTCCGATGATCCCAGACTGCCCCATACTGTAGAAGTGACTCCAGAAAGGCATGTTATCTTTGGTACGATTGACATGTTCCTGCATTTTTTGAAAAAACTGGGCTATACTACCCTGCTGAAGGAGATTTTTCCAACAAAACAAGACTTCCAGCGTGTAATCTGCCACCTTGCGCACAAATTCCTGAAGGATGGGTCTCATATCCATGTTGATGACTTCATTGAAAAAACCATCCTCTCATACTATGCAACCAATATTTCAACATCGACACTTGGCTGTGATACAAGATTTTTTTCCATGATGGGTAACGAACAGATCAAAATTGACTTCTTCAAAAAACTGGTTGCAATGCAAAAAGCGGAGCATCCGGGATTTGGGAAGTCCTGTCTGGTCGATTCCACACCCCTTCCTAACGATATAGAGGATAATCCTTTTAATGCATTGAGCCGCCATGGAACTGGCAAATCGGAAGCACAGATCCGGTTAGTACTTGTATTGGATAAGGAAACGGGAATACCGGTGTGGTATGACCTGATCCCCGGAAATATCCTGGATATCAACACATTGGAGAAGATTCGCAACGATGTCATGGAGTTTCTTGAACTGGAGATTGTTGAGTACACCCTTGACGCCGGGTATTGTTCTAAAACCCTGATTCAGGAATTTTTTCCTGCAGCTGATGAAGAAGACAAAGAAAAAAACGCCAATGAAACTGACGAGAAAGATGAACGCGGTGATCTGATCGTGAGGATGCCGGCCAGAAGAGGATATCCATTCAAACAGTTGTATCACAGCAAAAAGCCACTCTTTGGTAAAGGAAAATACATGTTTACCAACGAGAAACATACGTACTTTGGTATCCGCGAAGAAACAGTGATTTTTGGCCGAAAGGTCAATGTTTATGTGTATGTCGACAAAGAAAATGCCCTGACCGGATTTCGGAATTACCTGATCGAGCACGAGGAAGAATATGAATCATTGTCATTGGCAGAGAAAGACTATAAAACGGTCGAGTGCGGCTTTTTTGTGCTTATTTCCACCTATGTAATGGAACCCAAAGATCTGCTGATTGAATACTTCGCGCGAGCAGACATTGAAGGCGTATTTAAAACGGCCAAGAATTATCTTGACCTTCTACCGCTTGCAAAATGGACGGACACAACGGTCCGCGGAAAGATACTGTCTGATATGATTGCAACGCCAATTTATCTGCAGTCACGCTTGCAAGTGAACAGAGCCAGGAAATCTATGACTTCTGCCATCGGGGCATTGGAAGGATCAATCTGCCTCGTAAACAAGGATAAGAATATTCGAATAGACTATCCGACAAAGAAGGTAAAAGAGCTTCAGGATGCCATAGGCCTTTCAACAGGAAACAACTTAGGACTCGTCGAATACTTTGAAAGTATGGAGCTACCCATATAGTGTTGAAATTTGTGTTGATCTAAGGTTTAATATCATTCCGGCCAAGATCGGTGTGGACGAAGCAGGAAAAGACATCTTCAATATGACACTCCCCTTCGGCAACCTCGACCTTGTCGGAAATATCGGCACCTTCTTCAAGACAACCGGCGGATTCCTGGACTGGTATATTGCAGCCCTGATTACCGGTTCCATCCTCGGTATGAACCGCAAGCTTCTGGTTAAGGCTGCTGCCCGGTACTTCCCGGCGATCTTCGGTGGTCTCATCCTGGCCTTCGGTCTGTGCATGGGCGTGGCTGCCATCATGGGCTATCCGGTCATGAATGCTCTGCTGCTCATCGCGCTCCCGATCATGGGCGGCGGCATGGGTGCCGGTGCATCACCTCTTTCCAAGATTTTTGAATCCAGTGGCTCCATGAGTGCTGCTGAGGCACTCTCCGTCATGACTCCGGCTGTGGCCATCGGAAACGCAATCTCCATCGTCCTCGCCGGCATCCTGGTCAAGGTCATGTCCGGCAAGCTCAACGGCAATGGTGCATTGATGCAGGCCGGGGCCATGGATCCCAAGGAAATGGAAATCAGTCCTGAAATGCAGAAAAAGCGTGATTCTGTCACCCTGCATAACCTGGGCATCGGCCTGCTGGTTTCCGGTGGGTTCTTCGCCTTCGGGTACATTGTCCAGGGCGCGTGGAATGCACTGGGTACCGGGATTACCATCCATGCCTACGCCTGGATGATCATTACGGTTGCCATATGCAAGATTACCAACATTGTACCCGAACGCATTGAAGTCGCATGTTTTCAGTGGTTCCAGTTCATCATGAAGAACCTGACCAACGTGCTGCTTCTGGGCATTGGTGTCTGCTATCTGGAAATCGGTACCGTGATTTCCAGCTTCTCAATCACCTACCTGCTTCTCTGTCTGGCTACCTGTGTGGGTGCCTTCGCAGGTGCTTCCCTCGTCGGAAAGCTGGTTGGCTTCTATCCGTTCGAAGCCGGTGTTACCGCAGGCCTGTGCATGTCCAACATGGGCGGTACCGGTGACGTTGCCGTGCTTTCTGCTGCAGACCGTATGGAACTGATGCCCTTTGCACAGATATCGTCCCGTCTGGGTGGTGCCATTATCCTGCTGATTGCGAGCCTCATGCTTTCTATTCTTTCCCAGTACCTGGTTTCCGCCAATCCGGAAACTGCACGCCAGGTATTCGAGGCTGTCAAGACGGCTTCAGCTACCATACCGATTCCATAATCCATAGTCATCCTGCTGCCGGGTATGCATGTCATATCCGGCAGTTTTCATTTCATCCATGACACACAGTATGCATGAAACAAGTTTTCAGCTGGTTTTACAAATACTTACGCTCAATAGAGTCTGAGAAAGTTTCTTTTGAATCATATGCATCTTTGTAAAAAAGTCATGGACTTTCTCCAGGGATTCATTGTATAATTCCAATGATAGAGTTCTTGTGATCCCATTTCCAGATTGCGGAAAAGGAGCGAGTCTTTTGGATTTTGAGATGCAAAAAGCCAGTATGTGGAAACGCATATCTGCTTTTCTGTTTGATCTGATCATGCTCGGCACCGTTGCAGTTCTGTTTGCATGGGCACTTTCTGCACTGACCGGGTACGACGGATACAGCCGTACGGTCAGGGAAAGCTATGCACACTACAGTGAAATCTATGGTGTGGACCTGGGCATGACCCGGGCAGAATATGAAGCGCTGAGTGAGGAAGATGCTCAGAAAGTCCTGGCAGGGTTTGAAGCCATGAACCAGGACAAACAGGCTTTGCATGCCAATCAGATGATGATGGAACTGTCTGTACTGATCGTTTCCCTGGCCATTTTTCTTGCTTACCTGGTCATGGAATTCCTGTTGCCTCTCAGACTTGGTACAGGTCAGACCTTAGGCAAGAAAATCTTCAGTATCGGACTTATGAAGACGGACGGAACCAAAGTCCGGGCAGTGCATCTTTTTATCCGGACATTTCTTGGTAAATATGCCATTGAAACCATGGTGCCCGTACTGATCCTTCTGATGATTTACTGGGGCACGATCGGCATAGTCGGACCGGCCGTGATTCTCATGATTCTTATACTTGATCTGGCCTTGATGCTTTTTACCCGTACACGCTCCATGATTCATGACCTGCTGGCCGGTACCGTTGTGATTGACGCGCCAAGCCAGCGGATCTTTGATACCCCGGAAGACCGGGCTGCCTATGTGGCAAAGCTCGCTGCCGAGCAGGCCGCACGTGAACCATACTAATCCGGACAGTACTGCAAAGGAGGAAGGGAATCTGTATGAAAATCGTTCTGCAAAACCTGACCAAGATCTTTCCACCCCGTGGAAAGAACACCTCGGGAGAGGTCGTTGCCGTCAATAATTTCAATTTTGAAATCCCTGACGGCAAACTGATTGGTCTACTCGGACCTTCTGGCTGTGGAAAGAGCACAACGCTGTATATGATCAGCGGTCTGCAAAAGCCTTCCAGCGGAAAAATCTTCTTCGGGGATGATGATGTCACGGAACTGTCCACAGAAAATCGTGGCATTGGCCTGGTATTCCAGAATTATGCACTTTACCCGCACCTGACTGTCAAACAGAACATTCTTTTCCCTCTGCAGAATCTCAAGGGCAAGGATAAGCTGGATAAGAACACCATGCTTGACCGCGCCTATGAAGCTGCCAAACTGGTCCAGATTGAACAGCTTCTTGATCGTAAGCCCAGTGAGCTTTCCGGTGGTCAGCAGCAACGTGTTGCCATTGCCCGTGCTCTGGTCAAAATGCCGCGAGTACTGCTTTTGGATGAACCGCTTTCCAACCTGGATGCAAGACTGCGTCTGCAGACCCGTGAAGAGATCCGGCGCATTCAGAAAGAAACCGGGATCACCACTGTGTTTGTCACGCATGACCAGGAAGAAGCCATGAGCATTTCAGACCTGATTGTCGTGATGAAATCCGGGGTTGTTCAGCAGATTGGCCAGCCTCAGGATGTCTACGATGATCCGGCCAACCTGTTTGTTGCAAAATTCCTTGGAACACCCCCGATCAATGTATTCTCCGGGCGTGTCAGTCAGGGCATGCTGTATATCGGCACCGATGCAGTCATGAAGGTCGCAGGTGTTGCTGATCAGGAAGTCACAGTCGGCATCCGTCCGGAAGGCTTCCATCTTGATCCAAACGGCACACTGTGCTGCAAGCCGGTCAATGTTGAGGTCATGGGCCGTGATGTGAGCATAGTTTCCACTCATGATGCGTCTCTGAATCCGTTTGTACGCTCGATTATCAATGCGGACCACCGGTATGACATCGGAGACTCTGTCCGCTATACCATCAAACCGCATAAGATTTTCCTGTTTGGTAAGGAAAGCGAAGAACGCATCCGTATTGAGGTGAACAGCGATGGTAGAAAGTAAGCAGCAATGGAAAGCCTGGTTATACCTGGCTCCGGCCATCATTCTTCTGCTGGTTTTCACCGTCTGGCCCATTATCAATACAGTAGCCATGGCCTTTATGGAAGACTACAGCGGTCTTGCCAGTATCGGCGGTGAAGCCACATTCCGGTTCGGGTTCGGGAATTTTACACGCGTGGTGCAGAATGCGGAGTTCCAGCAGGCACTGACCAATACCATGATCCTCTGTCTGATCACTGTCCCGGTCTCCACCCTCCTGGCTCTGCTCATAGCCGTCGCGCTCAATGCCATCAAACCTCTGCAGAAGGCACTGCAGACCATCTTCTTCCTGCCGTATGTGACCAATTCCATAGCCATTGGTATGGTCTTCGCAGCCATGTTCAATGTCATCGGCAGTGTCGGAACCCGGCGTCCGCTGATCAGCAGTTATGGTATCGTCAATGACCTGATCCGGATGTTTGGCGGGAACTGGGTCAACTGGATCAATTCCGGTTCCGAGTACTGGGCGAACATGTTCGTCATGATCGTATACATCGTTTGGAACGCACTGCCGTTCAAGATCCTGATCCTGCTTGGCGGACTGGCCGGGATCAACAAGCAGTACTATGAAGCTGCCAAGGTTGACTCCACACCACGCTGGCGCGTGCTCACCCGGATTACGGTTCCGCTGCTCTCCCCGATGCTGGCGTATGTAATCATTACCGGATTCATAGCCGGGTTCAAGGAATACACGAGTATCGTCGGTGTGTTCGGTGAATCCATGGGTCCGGTTCATGAAGCCCATCGACTGAATACCATGGTCGGGCTCATCTATGACTCTCTGGCCAGCAACAATCAGGGCCGTGCGAGTGCTGCTGCCCTGATCCTGTTCATGATCATTCTTGTGGTTACCCTCATTAACCTGCGGGTCAGCAAGAAGCGCGTGCATTATTAAGGAAGGAGGGTATGCAGATGTCTCAGAATACCATGCAGGTCATGAGTGCACAGAACATGCGCAAAACCTCCACCAGGCAGAAGATCACACGTGTGCTTTCCCAGACCGGTGTCTACGCGTTTCTTGGGCTGATGGCCGCGGTTGTGCTGTTCCCTTTCTACTGGATGATCATTTCATCTCTGAAGTCCCTGGCTGAGTACCGCCTGAGTCCGCCGACGTTCTGGCCGACGCAGGTGCTGATCAGCAACTATTCCGAGGCCTTTACCACGGCAAGCCTTGGCATGCTGTTCAAGAACACTATGATCGTCGGGATTGTCTCCACACTCCTGTCCCTGGTCATCACGATCTTTACTGCGTTTGCCTTTGCCCGTCTGGAATTCAAGGGTAAGGAGCTCCTGTTCGCACTGCTTCTGGCAACCATGATGATCCCCGGTGAACTGTTCACGATTACCAATTTTGCTACGGTGACCAATCTTGGCTGGCGTAATACCTACCATGTTCTCATCATCCCGTTCCTGGTCAGCGTGTTTTATATTTATCTGCTGCGCCAGAACTTCATGCAGATCCCGAACGAGCTTTACCTTGCTGCCAAAGTGGACGGCACCAGCGATCTGAAATACCTTTGGAAGGTCATGGTCCCGCTCTCGCTGCCCACGCTCATCTCCATCACGATCCTGAAGATGATGGGTGCCTGGAACAGCTACATCTGGCCACGTCTGGTCGCCAATGATGAAGCCCACCGCCTGATCACCAATGGTCTGCGCAACGCATTCACGGATACGACCGGTGATGTCAATTATCCGGTCCAGATGGCTGCAGTCGCCCTGGTCAGTCTGCCGCTGTTCCTGGTCTTTGTATTCCTGCGCAAGTACATCATGTCCGGGGTCAGCCGGAGCGGAATCAAGGGCTGATGCAGAAACACCGGTAATCAGATTCGAAAGAATCTCTTACATACACACTTACATCTATCTTACATGAAGGAAGGAAAAAAAGATGAAAAAGGTCATTTCCCTGTTCCTGATGTTTGCCATGCTGTTCAGCCTGTGCAGCTTTGCCACGGCTGAAGAAGCTCCTGCCTATGATGGCAGTGAAGTCACCATTACCTTCTACAACACCATGGGCAGCAACCTGACTGCTGTACTGGACAATTACATTGTCGAGTTCAACAAGCTCTATCCGAACATTCATGTGGAATATACTTCCGTGGGCAGCTATGACGATGTCCGCGAGCAGGTTTCCACCGAGATCACAGTGGGCACCCAGCCGAGCCTGGCCTATTGCTATCCGGACCATGTGGCTCTGTATAACCTGGCCAAGGCTGTACAGACCCTGGACGCATACATCGGCAGCACGGCTGAAATCACCCGCGCGGACGGCACCACCGAAATCATGGGCCTGACTGACGAGCAGAAGGCTGACTTCATTGAAGGCTACTACAATGAAGGCCTGCAGTTCGGCGACGGCAAGATGTATACCCTGCCTATGTCCAAGTCCACTGAAGTTCTGTACTACAACAAGACCTTCTTTGACGAGCATAACCTGACCGTGCCAACCACCTGGGACGAGCTCGAGGAAGTCTGCAAGCAGATCGTAGAGATCGATCCGATGAGCATCCCGCTTGGCTATGACAGCGAAGCAAACTGGTTCATCACCATGACCGAACAGCTCCAGACCCCCTACACCAGCGCTACTGAACCGCACTTCCTGTTCAATACTGAAGAAAACCGCGAGTTCATCAAGCAGTTCCGTGAATGGTATCAGGAAGGTTACCTGACCACCCAGAAACTGTATGGTGCCTATACTTCCGGTCTGTTCACCTCGACCAGCGAGATCAAGAGCTACATGAGCATTGGCTCTTCTGCCGGCGCAACCTATCAGCGTCCTGCCAAGCTGGATGACGGCAGCTATCCGTTCGAAGTCGGTATTGCCACCATTCCGCAGGCCAATCCTGAACATCGCAGAGTCATCTCCCAGGGTCCGTCCCTGTGCATCTTCAAGAAGTCCAATCCGCAGGAAGTCAATGCTGCCTGGCTGTTTGCCAAGTTCCTGACCACCAATGTGGACTTCCAGGCTGAATTCTCCATGGCTTCCGGGTATGTACCGGTCCTCAAGTCCGTTGCAGAAAACCCAGCCTATGCTGAATTCCTCGCTTCTGCCGACGGTGGCGATTTCGTATCCGCCCTGTCCGCACGCGTCTGTCTTGAACAGCAGGATGCCTATTACACTTCTCCTGCCTTCAACGGTTCCTCCACGGCCCGTGATGAAGTTGCAGCCCTGCTCCCCGCCTGCCTGACCATTCCGGACGGTGTGGATGTGGATGCCGAGATCCAGAAGCTGTTTGAAAAGGCTATTGAAGCCTGCAATTACAGCCTGTAATTCCTGAAAACAGCCATGAACATGAGCCGACACTGCTGGCTTCTGCTTCTGACTGTCCTGATGCTGCTCCCGGCAGGTACTGCATACATGGAAACATCCGGTATCCCAGACCTCGCCGGGCAGCTGAGTCTGGACATGCAAAGCGGAAGTCTTAAAGTCGAAGTTACCGTCGAAACCTTTTCCGATGGTGATACCATTCGTGTGAACGGTCTGGACCAAGTGTCCGACCCCTGCATCATCCGCTTCATCGGATGTGATACACCCGAGTCCACAGGCAGGATTGAGCCGTGGGGTAAAGTGGCCTCCCGGTTCACCCGTGAACGTCTGGAACAGGCTGAATCCATACTGATTGAATCCGAGACCAATGCCTGGGAAACAGACGGTACATCCCGCCGGATCCTGGGTTGGGTATGGTATCGCCCCAAAGGATCCGAACAGTACAGGAACCTGAATATTGAACTGATTCAGGAAGGTCTTGCGACGATCCGCTCTGTTACACGGCTCCGGTACGGTGAGACCTGCCTTGCAGCGGAAGCGCAGGCCAGGGCCCGGGGCCTGCGGCTGTACGGTCAGGAACCGGATCCTGAGTTTGATTATGGTGATGCTACAGAGGTCACCATCCGTGAACTCCGGCTGCATCCGGATGCATATGAAGGCAGAAAGGTTGCCTGCACCGGTATCGTTACCATGCACCATGACAAGTCCGTGTATCTGGAGGCATGGGATGCTGAGAGCGGGCTCAACTTTGGCCTGAGTGCCTTTTATGGCTATCATCTCAGCCCTGCCGGGCTCCGGATTCTCTCCGTAGGCAATGAAGTCCGTGTTGTCGGTACCTTCCAGTACTATGAGCCCGGCCAGGTCTGGCAGATCAGCGGACTGGAATACCGAGCCATCCGGCCGGATGCACCGGACAACCTGCGGCTGATCCGTGAAGGCTGTCTGCCATCATGGCAGGAAATATCCCCGGAAACATTCCTCTCAAACTGTACGCTGGACACAGAAGAAGGTACACTGGAAATCCCGTATACCGAACTGCTCATGAACTCAACCGTCAGCATGACCATGCAGGCCACGCTTACGGAAAGTGACACGGAAGAACAGTACTGCCTTCTGTGTACACTGCCCGGGAACGGTTCCATTCGTGTTTATACTCCCTTTGCTGTCGATGCCGAAGGGAATGCAATCACACAGGACGCTCTTCAGGATCATGTTATCCGTGTCCATGGGATTGTCACGCCGGATCATGACGGCTGTATCCAGGTCTATACCCAGGACGGGATCACGTATCCCGATTGAAAAAAAGGAGTAAACCCATATGAAAAAACTGACTGCTCTGCTGCTCGCACTCTGTCTGGTGCTGAGCCTTACCCTTGCCATGGCTGAAGCCGATGCCGGCCTCAAGGACGCACGCAGCTATATTCAGCTCATGTACAAGAAAAAACCCGCTGCTACCCCGAAGGATTATACCGTCGTCGGATCCGTTCCCGGTGAGACGGAAACCTATGAAGTTGAATGGACCACAGACTCTGATACCATTACCGTAACCCGTGAGGAAGACGGCATGGTAAAGATTGATGTGGACGAAGACAATCCCAAGGAAGTTGCATACCAGCTGACCGCAACGATCAAGGATGCATCCGGCAATACTGTTTCCATCTCCTTTGACCGTGTTGTGCCGGCCGCCATTAACCTGGACATCATGACCGAGGAAGAGATTGTTGCTCTTGCCTATACTCTGGAAGACCAGGCCAAGCTCCCCGCTTCCACTGCTCTGCATGGCAAGGTGGTTGCCATCCCGACTCCTTACAGTGAAGAATACAAGAACGTCACTGTCAACATTCAGGTCGGTGAACTGGCTGATCAGCTGATCCAGTGCTATCGCCTCTCCGGTGAAGGCGCTGCTGAGATCAAGGAAGGCGATGAAGTCTGCGTCTTCGGTCTGATCAAGAATTACAAGGGCACCATCGAGTTCGATGCCGGCTGCAAGCTGATCCCCGTCGAGTCCTGTGACAGTGCCCGTGTCGCCGGGTATGTCTACACCCTCGAAGATGGTGCTGCCTTGACCCGTGAGTCCACTATCACAGGTGTCATCACCGCCATTCCTTCCGCCTATAGTGATGAGTACAAGAACATCACTGTCAATATCGACGTTCCTGGTCTCGAAGGCTATACCGTGCAGTGCTACCGCCTCACCGGCGAGGGTGCAGAAACCCTGGCTGAAGGCGACACCATCACGGTGACCGGTGTGATCAAGAACTACAAGGGTACCATTGAGTTTGACAAGGGCTGCACCTTCACCAAGTAAGCAGCACCCCAGGTTATGGGTATAAGAAAACCAACTGCCGGCTCTGAACCTGAATTCAGGGCCGGATTTTTTATACCCGTGTCAGTCCGTTAACGGACGCAAAAAAGGATCCTGCCCGAAAGCAGAATCCCGAACGTTTCCAAAATTCTTATACCCGGTATACATAGTTCGCTTTTCTTGGCGCAGCCTCGCCTGCCGGTTTCGCCGCATACCCGAGAATCAGGTGCCCGATCCCTTCATAGTTCCCTTCGATGCCGAGCTTTT
>ONWQ01000212.1 GCA_900321565.1 uncultured Eubacteriales bacterium | reverse complement strand
TATATCGAAAATCAGGGATAAGAAAGGATGTGGCCTTTCATCCCAGCACCCAAGGGTACTGGGTTTTTCGGCCTAGTGTTTATAAAACATGAAAACAACTTTAATGCACCCTATGGACATCCGCAGGCATGCTCCAACACCAATCGTGACCAGGATTGCTCTTGCGCTGGTCTTTCTGCTGGGGGCCGGACTGCTCTTCCTTGGAATCCATGGCCAGAGCGCTTTCCAGGCTTCAGGCTTCAGCGCTGAAGGCGGCTATCAGTCAGTGTATTCGCTTTCCGCAGCAGTTTCCGAGGCCTGGGCGCATGATCTTTCGCCGGAATTAGATCCATTGCCGGATGCACAGAAAAGCATGCTCGCCCAAACAGCCACACAATTGCTCAAGGACGTATGGGAGAGCCAGAACCCGGGCTCAGGTGCAGAAGTCACTGAAATACTGTCTGCTTCAGAAAACAATTCATTCCGTACAACAATCAAGCTTCTTTATACGGCTTATCTGGTAAACGGACCGAAAGTAAATGCCTCTGTGCGCAAGGAGATCACTGGTGTACCTTCACAGCAGGCCATAGCCATGCGTGCACAGCTTCTGGAGTGCATTTCAGACGAATCTCTTCCCTTACCTGAGCAGGCTGAGAAAGCAGCAGGAACTCTGCAAGGCAGTGAGCGGCAGGCCATGCTGATGCAGGTATACTTTCTCAGCAGTGGTTCATCCGCCTCCCATATTACAGATGCTGTCAATCAACTGAAAAAAAGCATCCGTGACAAGGCGCTGCAGCTGACTGCATACCGTATGATCGCAAGAAGTGAAGTCAGCTGGCTTTCTCAGCTCGTTGTCAGTCACAGCCGGACTGTTATGCTCGTCGGTATTGTTCTGATGCTGGATGTATTGCTCCTGACTCTGCTGATGATGGCTGACAAGACCTGGATTGTTGACT
This sequence comes from uncultured Eubacteriales bacterium, assembly GCA_900321565.1. Lineage (GTDB taxonomy): Bacteria > Bacillota > Clostridia > Christensenellales > Aristaeellaceae > UBA2943. The sequence continues at coordinate 4,309 of ONWQ01000212.1, read as the reverse complement.
TCAAGTGGATCCTGATCCTTCTGATCGTTGACTTTCTGCTCTTCTTCCAGCTCATGCCCGTAATTTACATGCTGATCAGGGCATTTTATCCTGAAGGCACGTTCTCCCTGAGTACGATAAACAGGCTGTATACATATCCGCTGAACCTGGAAGCACTGAAGAATACACTGATTGCGTCCTTCGCAACCATGATTTTTGGCACACTGATTGCATTCCCGCTTGCCTGGCTGGTTGGACGTACGGACCTGTATGGCCGGAAGTTTTTCCGTTCTCTGTTCGTACTCTCCTACATGGTTCCGCCCTACGTCGGTGCCATGGCATGGCTGCGGCTGATGAATCCGAACGTCGGCAGCATTAATCAGTGGCTGCGTGTACTATTTCATCTCAGCGACACCCCCGGTCCACTGAACGTTTATACACTGCCGGGTCTGATCTGGGTGCTGACTACTTTCTATTATCCTTATGCTTTCATTACCATCAGCCGTGCCATGGAAAAGATGGACCCTTCACTCGAGGAAGCAAGCCGGATTTCCGGTGCTTCGCCACTGAAAACAGTCCTGACAGTCACTTTGCCGATGATGACGCCTTCACTGATTGCCGGTGCATTGCTTGTGTTTGTTAGCGCGGCAAGCTGTTACGGGATTCCTTCCATCATTGGCACGCCGGGGAATGTAAACACGGTCACCACCAGGATTGTTGAGTATGTTTCCCTGGGGCAGCAGGGGCTCAATGACGCAACCGCGTTATCTGTGTTCCTTATGGTCGTGGCCCTGATCATACTCTTTATTTCCGATGTCATACTCGCCAAGCGCCAGTATGTTACAGTTTCCGGTAAGTCAGTACACTCGACCATTGTGCAGCTCAGATCATGGCGTCTGCCCATGACCATCCTGGTTGCCCTGTTTGCAGTCATTGTTGTACTTCTCCCCTTTGCAACCATTCTGACAACCTCGTTCAAGATTGATATCGGAAAAAGTGTGCTCGCCCCAAACAACTTTACAACTGTAAACTGGACATCCGTATTTGCCCGGAGTGAAACACTGGGCTGCCTGAAAAACTCTCTGATCTATGCCTCTGTTGCTGCCACCATCGGCTTGATCATTGCCTGTGTGATGAGCTACCTGCTTCAGCGTACTCATGTTCGCGGCCGCAGTATTCCCAACTTTATGATCACCCTCGGGTCCGGGACGCCGTCTGTGGTCATCGCACTTGGACTGATCATGACCATGCGTGGTAACTTCGGTATTGATATCTATAATACAGCCTATATCATGATCATCGCATACATGATCAAGTATCTCATGATGGGCATGCGAACGGTCGTATCTGCCATGAGTCAGATTCATATTTCTCTGGAGGAGTGCAGCCAGATCTCCGGAGCAACCTGGCTGACCACCATGTTCAGGATTACCGGGCCGTTGATTTTTCCTTCCATTGCTGCCGGATGGTTCCTGATTTTCATCCCAAGCTTTTATGAACTGTCCATGACCACATTGCTCTATTCCAGCACGACGAAGACGATAGGATTCCAGCTCTACGAATACTGGACATTCACCAGCCAGCCCATGAGCTGTGCCATGGCATTCGGTATCCTGCTGATTGTTGTTTTTCTGAATTTCGTGCTTCATCGGCTGACCAAGGGAGAATTCTCCATCTGAGAAAGGAAGGAACTGCATGGCAACGGTTACAATCAAGCATGTTACAAAAGCATTTGATAAACATATTGTCCTTGATGATTTTCATGAAACATTCAATGATGGTGAATTCATTACGCTTCTTGGTCCTTCCGGTTGCGGAAAAACCACCATGCTGCGCATTATCGCAGGTTTTGAAAAACCAACAGAGGGTGAAGTCTATATTGACGGACACCTTGTTTCCGGTGGAAAAACCTTTGTGCCACCCGAAAAGCGCAGTATTGGCATGGTGTTTCAGAGCTATGCTGTCTGGCCGCATATGAACGTATTTGATAACGTTGCATATCCAATGACCATCAAAAAGGCTCCAAAACAGGAGATCCGTCAAAGCGTGGAAAAGGTTCTGAAGATCGTACATCTCAGCCAGTATGCTGACCGTTTCCCGAATCAGCTGTCAGGCGGCCAGCAGCAACGTGTTGCACTCGCGCGTGCACTGGTTGCTGCGCCCAAGCTTCTGCTTCTGGATGAACCGCTCTCTAACCTCGATGCCAAGCTGCGTGAATCCATGCGTTTTGAAATCAAGGAAATTCAGAAGCAGCTGGGGATCACTGTTGTCTATGTTACTCATGACCAGACTGAAGCCATGGCCATGAGTGACCGCATTTTCGTCATTAATCGCGGCAAGGTCCAGCAGTGTGGTACACCGGAAGAAATCTATAATCATCCTGCCAACCAGTTTGTAGCTGATTTTCTCGGGAAAGTAGATTTTTTCAAGGGGATTGCGGAAAACGGAAAAATTGTGTTCCCGGATCTGGATGGGCAGTCCATTGCATATGACGGTCCGTTTTCCGGCGCTGTCGATGTGGCAATCCGGCCGGAGAATCTCTGTTTCACATCAGATGGTTCACTTCGAGGCGTTCTGGAAAGTCAGTACTATCTGGGTGATGTCGATGATTGCCGCGTACGGATTGGAAAAACACTGGTTCGCGTCATTACCAACGGTTATGCTTATCGTACACTCAATGAAGGCCAGCAGGTTCAGCTCAGCATACGTGATTTTATGGTCTTTGAGGATGACGGTACACTGGAGCAGATCCTGAGTATTCAGACATGAAAAGGAGAAAAACCATGCAGCAACGAATTCTGCAGTTATTCTACAGTATGCTTTCTGCTGATGCCGGAGATCCCGATCTCATTCAACATTTTACAAAAGTGTACAGTTATGCCCGGCTTATTGCAGAAACCGAAGGCCTGGACGCACACACAACAGAGATCCTTGAAGCTGCCGCCCTGCTTCATGATATTGCAATCCCGCTGTGCAATGAAAAGTATGGCGCGCATCCCGGTCCACTGCAGGAAAAAGAAGGCCCGGCACTGGCTGAACCGCTTCTTATTTCCGCCGGATTTACAGATGAGGAGACCGCCCGGGTCTGTACGCTCATCGGAGAGCATCACACATGGTACCCTATCGATGGAATCGATCATCAGATCCTGCTGGAAGCTGACATGATTGTCAATTCATTTGAAAACAGTCTGTCTCTGGATGCCATGCAGTCTGCACTGAATCTGAAATTCGCAACCCGGGCCGGAAAACGCATCTATGCTACCATGTTTGGTCTTACCCCTGTCATATAATCCGTGCCTATTCCGTTCAGGTTCAAAAAAACGTGCTTTCCCGGACAATGGAAAGCACGTTTTTTTGCACTTATGTCTCTGGATCTTCAGTGAACTGTTGGGTTGCGTCACCAGACACTTCCGGTTCTGCCTTCGGTTCTGTCTGAGCCAGCTGGTCCGGCTCTTCCTCAAGCTCTTCACTCTGTGGCCGCAGAACCATACCTGCCGTATCTGTGACCGGAAGCGAAAACACCACCGCTCCCGCTTTGGTCTGTGGTCCTGCATCATGCATGATACGCTGCATCATTTCTACTTTTTTCTCAATCGGGGTAACGATCAGGATAACATCCTTCTCGCTTGCCAGTGAGATTCCCAGAAAACGCTCAGCTTTATCCTGGCCAGTTCCGCGGGCATGTATGACTGTACCGCCACGCGTTCCGGCGGCGCGTGCTGCGTCCATGATCTGTTCACTGTAGCCCTGATTCCCTATTACAATCAGGAGTTCCTGCTCGGTTCCTTTCAAGGTATGTTCGGCTCCTTTCTTGAAATCCTGCCCGTCAGTCAGAAACATCAGTTCCCTTTTCCCGCCCACGGCAGATAATGGCACAATATACGCAATACCGACTCCGGGAGCTTCAATACGCAGACGCACCGACATTGCGCGTTTTACTTCCAGCCATTTGCGTCCTGTTACCACGGTCAAACAGACCATCTTTTCTGTTTCATTCAGTGCGAGCAGACGCATATACCGCATTCCGGCAGTGCCATGTCCCAGTGAAATAAAATGTGTTTCCAGGCCCTTATCCTTATAGAGTCTGATAAAATCAGGAATCCGTTCACGTCCGGTCACCGTCATCATCAAGTACAGTTCTGACGAATCCATGCTTTTCGTTCACACTCCTCACAGTTCAATCACGGCGTCTTCAGGAAGCTCAGCAAACATGTCATGAACTTCCTCTGTTACCTTGCGATGACGCGTCTTGACTCTGTACAGAATTCCCAGTCCCTGAATCGTAATCAGGGGTGTCATGGCAACCAGCGCAACAACGCCAAACGCATCC
>ONWQ01000193.1 GCA_900321565.1 uncultured Eubacteriales bacterium | reverse complement strand
TATATCAGCATGCATGTCTGCAGGGATTACTCAATAGGCTGCAGGTACTCCGCAAGTATGTAGCCGTATTCATCGTGGTAGACACACCAGATAAACCCGTTTTCATCCCCGGCTTTCGGGAAGGCAAGAACGACTGCACCGAGGGGAACCTTGGCAAGGCGTTCTGACGTCTTGGAACGGCTGGCACGCAGGGAAACATAATTACTGCATTTGACGACCCGCATGTTGGGTCCCTCTTCCCGGTGCAGGGCAAGGTTATCCTCGCCGTAGAGCGCACTGAACGGCGAAACATCACTGCAGCTGACCTGCTCAAGCAGGAAATAGGTATGCTGGGTATCATTCTCTACCCAGGACTCTGTATACACGTCATACAGGCATACCAGACTATACTAACTCCCGGCCCGTTCAGGGTCATCGGTTGTGGTGAAATGCAGTGTGAGCCGGTCCATTCCATCCTTCACAAGCTCAAATGCCCAGGTGCCTTCACAGCTGAAGGCATAGGTCCCGTCCGGTTTGCTGCATCGAAGCGATACATTCCCGTCCTCTTCAAAGGTCAGGAATGCGAAATCGGCCATTTCTTCATTCTCTGTATCATCGGTCTGCGTATACCCGCTGTAAACCCATGGCCCGGGAATGATCTCCAGCAGTTCAGCATCATCGGCAGACGCTCCGGGCAGGCAGACCGGGAAGACAAGCTGGACAGCGAGGAACAGCAAAACAAAGCGCAGGACCCGTGGATGATTCTCTGACATGGTGGAACTCCCTCCTTCATATGTTCAGTTTCTGTAGCGGTTGAAGTCTGTGCTCCGGTGCACAGACAGCCTCCGCGTATGAAAGGACTCAGATTCTGTCCTTTGCAAAAGATACGGTGACAGCGGCCCCGCAGAATCCGGGGCAAGAACAGTGTGACAGCGGAGTGTCCGGATTCCGTAGCGCATGCACTCAGGTTTCCCTTCCCTGCACTGCTTCAGGAGTCCGGAGCGCATTGGCCTCCTGCAGGATATGTGTGGGATCCTGGAGGAAGGTGACATATCCTTTCAGCAGGTCTGCCTTGGCAGAGAGCCCGCGGGAGCGGGCCTTGATGTAAATCCTGCATTTATTACGGCCGTTGCGGGCTTCCTGAATCAGGTTCAGGGCTGCAGAGTTCCCGTCAAAAGCCAGGAGCACGGAGGGCATACGCCGGAAGACCTCATAGGAAAAGCTCTTGTACAATCCCATGCCGGAGCTTTCAATGGAGACCAGAATCCCGACACCGGCTGCCTGAAGGCGTGCCTTTTCCTGGGGCGTGATCTGGCTTGGCACAATGGCAAACACACGGAACGTTCCGGCGGCTTTCCGCACTAGGTAGCCTTCCTGAGCGGAAAGCGTGTGACCGACCACAAAGAAGATGCGTGCCGGATCGGCCTGCGCAAGCAGTGTGTCAATAAAGGTCCGGTCTTCATCGCGCAGCTGTGTGCGCCTGCGGCTGCTGTTAAAACTGCCGCCGGCGATCACGAAGGGGAGCATGCCCTCGGGCAGGGGAGCCAGCTGGGCGGACAGGCTTTCCTCCGCGCTCAGCCTGTGGCCGGATTGCCAGAGCGTACGCGGCAGTGGCTGCGCCGCCTCCAGCAGCTGTGCATAATACAGTTCAATATCCCCGCCGGGGCATGCGGCGCGGAAGGCCTGTGACTTTTCAGCAAACACGCGCAGGCTTTCTTCCAGAATTGCATCCTCGGCCTGACGCATGCGGCAGAGCTCGGGGAATGTCAGCCCCAGCAGTTTTTCCAGACTGAGTTCTTCATCAATGGAGTTTGTGCCGTACAGTGCACCGCCGTCCGTGCCCTGCACACACCGGATCCCGGCCTGCAGATACTGGCGCAGAGGATGCCGTGCCAGATGACTCAGGTTATTGAGCCGGACATTGGAAGTGATCTGGAATTCCAGCGTGACACCATACTTGCGCATGTCTTCCAGCAGTCTTCTGCCCTTGGCACTCCTGAGATCACAGGTGTACAGGCCGTGGCCGATGCGCAGTGGTGGCATGGCCTGACCCGGTGCCAGGGACTCGGTGGCACAGCGGATACTGTTGGCCACATTGTCCCGCAGACTGTCATTCTCACCGGCATGGATGCGGATCACGAACCCGGGATGCTCGCCTGCGATTCTCACCAGTTCATGGATCACACCGCGCATTTCCAGAATATCATTGATTTCCTCACCGATGATATCACTGCCGGCAATATACGGATCGCCTGCGATCACCCGCAGACACTGCAGGTTATCCGCAAGGTAATCATTGGGTGTCCGCTGATCCTTGATCAGGGTCAGCGGAATCCGCCGGATGCCGGCAAGAAAGCGCAGGAGCACGCCGGTCTCCCGGGTTACCGCAGGCATGATTTCATGAATCTCGCGGAGCCTGGATGGAAACTCCGTACGTTTCAGCAGTGCGGTATCCTTAATCTCTGCGTACCGGATCCCGTGTCTGCGGTATACCCTGGCAATCCACAGAAGCAGGTCCTGATACAGTGTGTTCCGGCTGTAGCGTGGGTCTTCCCGGTCCTGCAGGATCTGTGCGGCACAGGTCCGGACATCCCGGTCGGGGATCCCTTCTATACTGATCCCGGTAAACTGTGTTTTAGCGGGCTGACCCTTGGTAAACACGTATCGGTACAGGTACACTTTTTCCAGGTTCTCAAACACGGCCTGGCCATCCTTGGGTATGGTCAGTGAATTGCGGATCTTCTCAATATTCTCCGCAGCCGCACTGAGATTGCCGAGGATCAGGTCTGCAAGATTGATGAATGTGAAGTCGTCAATCCGCCGTTCGAGCCGGTGCCCGGTCAGCGGTACAGGCCCCATTTCCTGCTCCACCTTCCGGCGTTCCGCTTCCAGCTGTTCAGTCTGTGCAGGCGTGCACTTCAGTCCCAGTTTTTTGATGTAATAGTACGGATACCCGATCTGGTGCATGATGCCCAGGGCAATCAGTATATCCGGCGGCAGGTTGCCGTTCATGTGTGTATGCAGGTCGGTGTGGAATTTGCACTCACTGCGGATATAGGTTTTGACAATGGTCTTTTCTATGCCCAGACGATAGTCCTTGGTCTGGCTCATCAGGGTTTTGGATATGGCCGGGATCGAGGCTTTCAGTTCCACACGCCCGTCCGGGTATATGTTGGCCACCTTGGTATTCCCGAGCCGCAGGATATACATACGCCGGTTGTCTCCGTCAAAGTAGCAGGGGACTTCATCCCGGATCACCTTCAGGCCGTTTTCGTCCAGACTGGTACTCAGACCGCAGAGTCTGGCCAGGTTGGTGATCAGGTTCCCGGTATGGTGGTTGGGAGTCCGCATGATATAGGTAAGCCGTTCGCCTTCCATGTACAGGTCTACGGCGATATCCTTTTCCCGGTCCAAATAAAACTGCTGGAAGTAAATCATACGCTTCATCCTTCTCGATTGAGCCTGCTTGAGATATTCAGACTATTCGATGTGCTGTGCCGGTTTCCTCTTGTGTG
>ONWQ01000319.1 GCA_900321565.1 uncultured Eubacteriales bacterium | reverse complement strand
CTGCCCGCGTACGGGATCAAAAACAGGAAATAACGAAAGTCAGAGGGGCTTGGTGATATGCTCCCCCTGAAGTAGACACTGGAAAAATAAAAACCAGTGAGCTTCAGGGGGAGCATTTATGTCAAGAAAATTTCGTTCCCGCATTTGTGCGCTCTGCGCTCAGCGTATTCTTCCGTCAGCGGAAAGATGCTGTGGACAGGCGCAGCATGTCATGATGCGGCCGGGGCAGGCAGGAGCTTCTGGTAGAGTTCGCAGACCCTGACCATGATCGGAAGCCCTTGATGCAGAAGCTCGGTATCGCTCATTTTGGCAAGGGTCAGCAGAATGCAGGTAGGCTGTTTGGTACTGAGGGTGAGCCTCGGGTCCGTATCGTGCAGTGCACGGATCAGTGCCTGCGGGTCCCTGACATACTTGTCTTCCAGACGCATGGAGAGCGCGTTGTTTCTGTGTGTGATCATGGAGACACCCAGCTGATTGCAGACAGTGCGCAACTGAGCGACATCCAGCAACGTGTTTACGACAGGCGGGATTTCACCGAACCGGTCGATCAGCTCATCAATGATATCGACTCTGTCAGCGTCCGTGGTAAGCGCGGTAATGCGTTTGTACATTTCCATTCTCTGGTGTGCATCCGCGATATAGTCTTCGGGCAGGTAGGCATTGACCTGGAGTGCGACACGGGTCTCAAGTTCATCATGGTTGATGATGCCCTGGGCCTCGTTCATGGCTTCCTCGATCAGCTTACAGTACATTTCATACCCGACCGCAGCAAGATGCCCATGCTGTTCCGGACCGAGAATATTGCCTGCACCACGGATCTCAAGGTCACGCATGGCAACACGGAAACCGGAACCGAACTCCGTAAATTCGCGGATGGCATGCAGACGCTGCTGAGCCGTCTCGGAGAGGATCTTGTTTGGCCTGTAGGTGAAGTAAGCGTAGGCCTGGCGATTACTGCGGCCGACGCGCCCGCGCAGCTGATAAAGCTGGCTCAGACCGAAACGCTCAGAATCAAAGACAATGAGCGTATTGGCTGTGGGTACATCCAGGCCGCTTTCTATGATGGTGGTGCACAGCAGTACGTCATAACTGCCCGCATAGAAATCCATCATGATATCCTCAAGCATGTTTTCCTTCATCTGGCCATGCGCAACACCGATGCGGGCTTCCGGGACCAGAGTTTTCAGCCGCTCGTAAAAGCGTTCTATGCTCTGTACCCGGTTATACAGGAAATAGATCTGACCGCCGCGACTGAGCTCGCGGAGAATCACATCCCGGATCAGGACATCGGAATACTCCACGACGTGCGTCTGGACAGGCAGCCGGTTTTCGGGCGGCGTTTCCAGGATTGACATGTCCCGGATTCCGACCATGGACATATGCAGTGTTCTGGGGATCGGGGTTGCAGACAGGGTCAGGACATCGATCTGGCTTTTCATGTTCTTGATGATTTCCTTGTGTCCGACCCCGAAACGCTGTTCTTCATCGACAACCAGGAGGCCAAGATTCTTGAATTTCACATCCTTGGCCAGCATTCGGTGCGTACCGATCAGAATATCGATCTTGCCCTGGCTGAGCTTGTCCAGAATCTCCTTCTGCTGTTTGGATGTGCGGAAGCGGGAAAGCACTTCAACATTGACCGGGAAACCGGAGAAACGTTTGACGACCGTGTTGTAATGCTGCTGGGCCAGTATGGTGGTTGGTGCCAGTATGGCAGCCTGTTTGCCGTCCATGACACACTTGAATACGGCACGCAGGCTGACCTCGGTCTTTCCATACCCGACGTCCCCGCACAGCAGACGATCCATATTCCGGCTGGATTCCATATCATGCTTGATCTCGGCTACGGATTGTTTCTGGTCATCCGTCAGTTCAAACGGGAACTGGTCATCAAACTCCTGCTGCCAGACAGTATCAGGAGCGAAAGCGTGCCCGCTCTGTTCCTGGCGCTTGGCATAGAGTGCTACCAGGTCAAAGGCGAGCTTTTTCAGGCCTTCCTTGACTTTCCCCTTGGCCTTGCTCCATTCTCCGCCGCCAATGGCATTCAGCTTGGGTGGCAGGTTCGGATTGCCGATATAGCGCTGTACACGCTGAAACTGTTCAATAGGCACATACAGTTTATCGTTCCCGGCATACTGGATCAGCAGGTATTCATGAATCGAACCGTCTGCCTTCATCTGTATGGTGCCCTGATACAGCCCGACACCATGATCTTCGTGGACTACATAGTCACCCGGATTCAGGTCTGTGAAGGCAGAGAGTTTTTCCCCGCTCTTGCGTCTGGACTTGGCCTTATGGTATGAGGCACCATAGATATCCGTGTCAGACACCAGGACGAGGTGCGCTTCTTCCCACAGGAAACCGCGTGAAAGAGTGAGAGGCAGTATGGTGATGCCGTGGGAAGGCACGTTTTCCGGGTCTTCCAGGAAAGCAGCCGGAACCTGGAGCTCACCGAGCATATTCTGCAGACGTTCACCGCGTGCTGTGCCGCCGGAAAGCAGAATGACGGTATATTCATCCTGCAGCCAGCGTGAACAGTCCTGTGCAAGGTTCTTAATGTGCGAGGCATAGCCGGTCAGGGGCAGGAAATCCTTGCGGATGACAATCTGCGGTTCGATACCGCCCAGTCCGCGGGTGAGATCGGAAAGGAGTATGGTCGGGAGTGTGGCATAGGATGCCATGGTGTCTTCCCAAGAGAGAAGCAGGTTTTCCTGTCCGGGGAGTGCGTCCCCGCGGTCCACAGCGGCCTCAAGGTCCACGGCAAAACCGGTCTGGCGTTCCTTGCAGCGGTCACGCAGCTGGTCAGGATTGCACAGGATGACCAGGTCAGGATGGTACCAGTCAGTGAGTGTGTGGACCTCCTGTATCAGGATCGGAAGCAGCGCGTACAGGCGGCGGACAGGTACGCCCTGTTCGATCAGTTCCGCATCCTGCATGAGGTTCTGTGTCCGTCGATGCTGTTCCTGTTCCCTGGCAACAGACTGTGTGACCTTGGGCGCAACTTGCTGGTCAAAGTAGTCCGGCAGTTCATCATCATCCTCAGGAATGGGCGGCAGGTCATCCAGAAGTGCTTCGCCGGATGTGGGGCGCAGCTGGCCAAGCGCTTCACGCAGGCGATCGGCTGCACGACTGCGTTCTGTTTCCGGAAGAATGATTTCACAGGCAGGCATGATGTCTGCTTCTTCGATCCGGTCCAGTGAGCGCTGGGAAAGCGGGTCCAGCAGACGGATGGAATCAATCTCGTCATCGAAATACTCAATACGGAGTGCCTGGGCATGCGAAGGGGGATACACATCGCAGATCGCGCCACGCAGGGCGCACTGGCCTTTTCCTTCCACAATGCTGACACGCTCATACCCGCTGAGTACCAGTCGGTCCATGAGCTCAGACGGCGGCAGACGCATGGCTGTTTGAATATGGATATTCTGCTGCAGGAAGGCATCCGGTGTACCCATGCGCTGGATCAGTGCATCCATGGAAGTGCAGAGCAGGCGCGTCTCCTGTCGGCTCAGCTGGTTCAGTGTCTCCAGACGTCTCCAGGTATTCTCCTGGGAGGATGTGCCGCGGGTGAGATCAATCTCTGCAGCAGGCAGGAATGCGGCCCCGGTTCCCAGATACGTGCGGGCATCGTCGTGCCCGCGGGATGCTTTGAGATCATTGGCAAAGACAAGCATGGTCCTGCAGCCGATGTGATGGGTCAGCCAGGATGCGAGGCATGGAGCGACGGACTCCGGAATACCGGTCAGAGCGACGGTTTTCCGTTCCTGAATGGCGTCCGTGAGCTCCTGGAGAGGCCTGTCCGGGAGTATGTTCAGGAGTGGCGTGTTCATGGATTCTCCTTTGTCAGTGATGTGGAAGTGGCTTTGCGGTTACACAGCTGCATGGCGTGATCCAGACCATGGTCAAGTGCATCCAGTACGGTATCGGAAGCTCTTGTGAAGGTTTCCTGCATGAAAGCGGTTTCCTCGGGTGTCCGGAAATGTCCGAGTACCCAGGGGATCAGATCGGAGCCGTGGGGTGGTGCACCGACACCGATCCTCAGCCGCGGAAAATTTCCGTCCGGGAGCTGGGAAAGAATGGAACGCATGCCATTGTGCGTGCCCGCAGAGCCGGATTTGCGCAGCCGGAGGGTACCTTCGGGCAGATCAATGTCGTCATAGATGACCAGCAGATGGTCTGTCGGACAATGATACCAGTGCAGCAGCGGGGCCACGCATTCACCGCTTGCGTTCATAAATGTCTGAGGCTGACACAGGACAATCCGGCGGCTGTCCTGCCTGATTTCAGCAATCAGCCCTTTACACCGGGTACGTGTCAGCGGTGCGGAGAAGTGGCCGGACAGGCGCTGGATGACTTCAAAGCCACAGTTATGCCGTGTGTGTGCGTACTCGGGACCGGGGTTCCCGAGACCGACAATGAGAAAGGTTTCCAGATGATTGGCAAAAAGCATATCTACCTCGAAAAACCGCCGGGTCATAGACCAAGCGGTGAATAATCAGGATAAGTGAGGATTATTTCAGCCAGGCAGCCGGCCTGACGATTGCAGTCTGAGTGTCATCCGCGTTGGTGGTGACATCCAGAAGCATGAGCGACTTTTCCCCGGCAATCCGTTTGCGCTGAGGCTGTGTGGTGGCCATGACAAAGGCTGTCCCGACAACTTCCACACCAAACTCGTGCATGAGATCAACCATGCCCTTTGCGGTTCCGCCGCCCTTGAGAAAATCATCCACGATCAGACAATGCTGGCCTTCCTGTACAGCCCGGCGTGCCAGGGACATGGTCTGGATGCTTCCTGAAGAACCGGAGACATAATTGATATTGACAGCGGATCCCTCATAGACCTTGGACGAATGCCGGGCAATGACCAGCGGAACCCCGAGCGCATTGGCAGTGGTCAGGGCAACCGGGATTCCCTTGGTTTCCATGGTCAGGACGAAATCAGGTTCCGTGTCATAGTATTCCGTAGCCAGGATTTCGCCCATCTTCCGGGTGATGACCGGATGGGAGAGTATATCCGAATAGTAGAGAAACCCGCCGGGAAGCACACGGGCTGTTCCGCTCAGCTGATCGCAGAGTCCCTGAATGTACTCACGGGCAGCGCTTTTTTCCACCTGGGCACGGAACATGACACCGCCTGCGGCACCGGTGACCGTTTCAATCTCCCCAAGGCCAAATTCCTTGACGACAATACGAAGAATATCGATATCTTCGCTGGTGGTTGATTTGGCAGAACCAAACATATCACAGAAGGTTGAGAGCGTGAAGATGTGGTTGGGTGAGTCTGAAAGAATTTTCATCATCGCACTCAGGCGTTCGTTACGGCGTACTTTTTCCACGACAAGCTGCTCCTTTTTTAAGTGTCCCGCGTATTGTATCACAGTTTGCCGAATGAAGGAAGCTGAAAATTAAAAAATGTTCGGGGAAAATAAAGAAATTCCCGGGACTCATGTCCCGAGAAGAAATGAAAACAGGGTGGTTTACAGCATGGAGTTGCGGACTTTCAGAGCAACATCCGGATAATTGCTGATCACAATGTCTGCGCCGGCCTGGAGTGTCTGGCGGACATCCTCTTCCTTGTTGACAGTCCATACGTTGACCTGCATGCCAAGTGCATGTGTGGCGTCTGCTTCGCCGGGAGTCTGCAGCTCGGTGAAATGCGGATGAATGGCGTTCACATGCAGTGCTGCTGCATACTTCCAGGGCTCTACCATGGTGGCTTCATAGAGCAGGCCGCAGGGGAGCGAGGCATCGATCTCCTTGATATGCTGAATGCTGTAATGATTGAAACTGGAATACAGAATCCGGTCACGCATACCCATTTCATCTGCCAGCTTAATGCACTTTTCTTCCAGCTGCGGATAGCGGATCACACTGTTTTTCAGTTCAACATTGATATGCAGTCCTGTGGGCTTGAGCAGTTCAAAGACTTCCCGCAGTGTCGGAATGGTTGCATTCTTGTATTCGGGATGTGTTTTGTTGAAATGCAGTTTCTTGAGCTCGGCAGTGGTCATACTGCAGATCAGTCCGGTACCGTCTGCGACCCGGTCCACAAGTTCATCATGTGCGACCACAAGCTCACCGTCTTTGGCGATATGAACATCCAGTTCGACACCGTCAGCACCCATTTTTGCAGCCAGCTCAAAGGCTTCCAGTGTGTTTTCCGGGGCATAACCGGAAGCGCCACGGTGGCCATAAATCTTTTGCATATGTATCTACCTCCTCAAAAATTGAAGCCGAACTGATTATACGTTGCAGGCATTCAAAAGACAAGAGGCATGGCGTATGCCATGCCTCCTGTGGTTCTGCAGAAGAATCAGTCTTGTGCATGAACAGAATCAATAGTTGGTCAGGTTGTACATCTCAATAGCTTCGTTGATTTCGCCAGCGAGCTTGGTGACGCATTCGTCAACATCGGCAATCTCGCCGTGAACCAGTTTTTCGGTGTAGGTCTGCACCAGAGCACGAGCCTGGGAGAATACGCTCAGCAGGCCGCCAGCATACTGAGGAGCAGAGGAATGGAGCTGGTCCAGAGCAACCTGGAACTGAGGATACTTTTCAACATTAGCCTTGAAAGTTTCGGTTTCCTGAGCTTTTACGTTAACAGGGAAATAACCGGTCTGAGCATTCCAGAAAGCCTGGTTTTCAGGATTGGTCATGAACTTCACGAATTCCCATGTTGCAGCTTCACGTGCTTCGTCGCCGGTCTTGAAAGCCCACAGGGAGCCGCCGCCAACAGATACGCCGCCAACGTCGTCAGCATTGATGTTCGGGAAGAAACCAACGCCGATTTCGAAGGAGTCACCTACGTTGGTCAGAAGGGTCTTCAGAGCAGCGGTGGATTCAAGCGTGATGGCAATATCGCCATTGATGAATGCCTGCTTGGCATCGTCATTACCCTGGTTCAGGTACGGAGCGATAGCGGTTTCCTTGTCACCGACGAACTTCTTCCAGACGGAGAGGATATCGTGGCCGGCACCGTTGGAATCAAACTCAACAGCTGTCGCATAAGCTTCGCCACGACCGTTGTTGTTGTTGACATAGTTCTTGCCCATCTTGCCGGTCCACTGTTCGAAGAACCAGCCATAGTTGCCCATGCCGAAACCATACTGTGCAGCGCCGCTTTCGGCAATCTTGGTGGCCATTTCATAGATTTCGTCGAAGTTTTTCGGAGGAGTCTCGGGATCGAGACCAGCCTTTTCAAAAGCGGTCTTGTTGTAGTACAGGATGGGGGTAGAGCTGTTGAAAGGCATGGAGTACAGTGTGCCGTCAACAGTGTAGTAAGCCGCAATGTTGGGCTCGATGACGCTGGCGTCAAAGCCTTCAGCGTCGATGAATTCCTGCATGGGTTTTACCCAGCCGCTGTCGATCATGAAACGGGTGCCGATGTCATAAACCTGCATGATGTCGCAGGGAATGGCATTGATGCCGGCAGCCTGAATCTTTGCGAAAGCGTCATCATAGGATCCCTGATATTCATAATTGACCTTGATCTTGCCTTCATACTGAGCATTGAAGTCTTCGATCATTTTGGTGATTGCTTCACCATTGACGCCGCCCATTGCGTGCCAGAAGGTGATTTCCACGGGGCCGTCTGCAGAGGCGATCGCGCAGATGCCGAGCAGCATGGTCAGAACCAGGAACAAGGAAACGAGCTTTTTCATACAAAAGATCTCCTTTATTGTGTTATATTCACGGGATTTTTCCCGTGGTAACCGAATCGGGATCAGCCCTTGACCGCGCCGGCCATCAGTCCGTTAATGAGCTGTTTGTTCATGAATACGAAGATGCTCAGAGAAGGTACGATAACGATGATTACACCGGCCATCATCAGACCCATGCTCTGCGCGTCAATATCGTATAGCATACTGATACCGACCTGAACAGTCCGGTAGGTATCCGCATCAGTGGTCAGCAGAGGCCACATGTACTGGTTCCAGGTATTCAGGAAGACGTAGGCACCCAGAGCGCCCAGTGCGGGACGTGAAAGCGGGACTGCGATCTGCAGGAGAAAACGGATATTGCTGCAGCCGTCAATCGTGCTGGCTTCTTTCAGCTCTCTGGGGAAAGTCATATAACTCTGCCGCAGGAGGAAAATACCCATTGCACTGGTCATATAAGGGATGATCAGAACATGAAGACTGTTGGTCCAGCCCCAGCGTGCAACAGTCAGGTAATTGGCGATGATGGTCGCTTCACCGGGGACCATCATGGTAGCCAGAACAGCCAGGAACAAAACTTTCTGGCCGCGGAACTTCAGAAATACAAAAGCGAATGCGGCAAGAGAAGCTGTAACCATCTGGCAGAGCATGACACTCGTGGAAACGATAAAGGAATTGATAATATACCGCAGGAAGTTATAGCTCGGGTTGGTGAACGCATTGACATAGTTGCCGAACTGTATGGAATGCGGGAACAGCAGTGTCTTATAAACCTGGTCAGGATTGACCAGAGAAATAGACAGGGTGTAGACCAGGGGTACCAGAATGATCAGCAGGATTGGAATATTCAGGGCAAAATTCCCTGCATTTTTCAGCATGCGCTTTTTCTGCGTTTTGGTCATGCGATATTTCTTTGCCTGACTCATCAGTAATTCACGCTCCTCTTCTCAAAGCTGAACTGAACAAGAGTGATTGCCAGAATAATGAGGAACAGGATTACCGAACGTGCCGCAGCCGTCTCAAAACGCTGAGCACGGAAAGCGTCGTGCCAGATTGCATACACAATCAGGTTGGTGGAACTGTTGGGGCTTTCATTGGTCAGCAGCTTGACCTGGCTGAAAGACTGGAACGCATTGATAATGTTGATGATGATCTGGAAAAACAGGGTTGGTGAAATGGTGGGCAGTGTAATATGGAAGAGTTTCTGCCAGTAGTTGGCGCCATCAATACTGCAGCTTTCGTACAGGTCAGCAGGGACTCCTTTGAGACCTGCACTGATGAAAATGAAGTTGATACCGCTCTGAAGCCATATGGTAACAGCTGCCACCGACCAGAATTGGTAAGTACCACCCAGAAAGTTGATCTGTGTTCCGAACAGGTTATTCAAAAGACCACCGGTGGGGTGGTAGATCATACGGAAAGCCATGGATGCAGCCGCAGAAGCGATGGCTACCGGCATAGCATAAACAGCAGCACAGAAGTCAGATCCCTTGTAACGGTTATAGGTGAGAAGACTTGTGATCATACCGATGATCAGACCGCCGAAAGCTACAACCACCACGAACTTCAGTGTTGAGACAATGCTTGCCCAGAACTCGGGCTTACCGAACAGACGGATTGTGTAGTTGTCCAGACCAACGAATTTCTTGGGCCGACCCAGTGCATCGGTTACCCAGGTGGAGAGGTAAATGGTTCGTGCGAAAGGATAATAAAGAAAAAGTGCGAAAATGGTCAGAGCCGGTAACAGAAACAGATAGGGCTCAAGAATTTCATATGGGGTTTTACGTATTCTGGAAGGTCTGGGCTTACCGGGATTGGTGACCATGGTGCACTCCTCCTCGTATTAATGCCTGAGGAATCATAAAGAACGGAGCGGCTTTTCTGCTGACAACGACTTACTCGGCAGAAGACGTCCGTACTTTGGCATTTGTTAGTGAATTGATTGTATCACAAGCCATGTATAATGTCAATTCCAATGTGCTTTAATACCAAATTCTTCATGAAACCCGGGAGTGCCATGGCCTGAGGCTTTCTGTACGTTTCTGTGTGGGTTATAAAGACCGTGTCCAGCTGCATAATGTTTTCCGGGTATGCTGGCGAATGTGCTCAGCAGTAACGGGCCAGCGCTGTGCGCTGTAGGCACACAGAGAGGCGTCCGCAAGCGAAAGCTGAATGGAGAAAACCGGAGACGGCAGTGCATCCTGAAGGAGCAGGATCCAGTCACCATACTTTCCGGGAATACACTGTGCGGTTTCAGGAAGCGTGGATGCGGAAAGTGCTGCGTCATATCCACGGGTCAGCTCTCCGGCTATATATTGATAAATATCCAGCGCACAGGCATTCCAGCGCTCCTGAATAAATGTCATGTGTTCATCCGGTTCAAGGATCATCTTGAGGTCCAGAAGTGTCAGCTTGTCTTCCAGCAGCTGAAGGTGAATACAGTCACAGCCATCTTTCTGGGGGATCACCTGAGCCGGCGACTGGTGGACATGCTGAAACTGTTTTCTGAGCCGGACAGCGGCTTCTTCCATCTGTATACGGAATGAATGCGGGATCAGATTCCGAAACGACTGCAGTGCATACTGCCCTTCGGGTGTGATACTGTACAGTGTCCCGAGAGGGTGCTGGCGGGAAACCACCTGACCGGCCTTTTCCAGATCGGTCAGTCCGAGCATGACATCAAAATAATTGATGGAACTGATACCGGAGAGGAATTCAGCCAGCTCTTCTGCGCTGACACTGTCCAGCAGTACCAGCGCATAGAGCAGGATAAGCCGGGACTCGGATTCCGGACGCTGTTTTCTTTCCATGGCTCCTCCATAAAAAAGTCGTCAAAAAAACCTCCGCCGCAGGGCAGGGAGGTCTGGCATACCGGCTGCTTCATCTGTCAGGCAAGAAATGGCTTGATATCATTGAGCAGGTTCTGGATTTCGTCTGCATGATGATTGCTTTCGTCATCGATCTCCAGAGAAATCGGCTTACTGAGATCCAGACTGAAAATACCGAGGATGGACTTGGCATCCACGACATGACGTCCGGCACGCAGATCCATATCAAAATCGTAGCGGTTTACAATGTTGACAAATGTCTTGACGTTTTCAGCAAGACTGAGTTTGATTTCGACCTTCTGCATGGACTAGCCTCCTTTCAAAAACAATAAGATTATACTAACAGTCTTGCAAAAGTGCAAGAGTATGACTTGTACAGTGCCGGAAAATACGAATTATCCGGCGGAAACGCCGAACGGGGGAAGGCTTTTGAGAATTTCGCTCAGGTCCCCGCTTTGCCAGACCCAGTGCGCAGGGCAGAGCATACGGTATGCAGGCAAGCTGAACCGGTCATCGAGAAGCAGGGCAATCCCGTGATCCTCTGCATCCCGGATCACACGGCCCACGGCCTGGGTTACTTTCTGAATTCCGGGAATCATATAAGCGTAAAGAAACCCGTGCCCTGTCTTTTCCTGGTAGTATGCCTGAAGCACAGTCTGTTTCAGGCTCAGCTGGGGGAGTCCTGCACTTACCACAACGACGCCGTCCAGACAACGCCCCGGAAGATCAATGCCTTCGGCAAACAGACCACCGAGTACACAGAGGGACATGCACGGTGCAGTCGGGTCATGATATGGAGCCAGGAACGCTTCCCTTGCCTCAGTATCCATGTCCGAAGTCTGAACCTGACAGGGGAGTCCCAGAGATTCGTGGATCTGGTTCAGATAGGCAAAGGAAGGGAAAAACACCAGATAATGACCGGGCCTGGTATTCCATAATGTCCGGATCTGCTGACGCACAGACTCTGCCGAGTCCGATCTGTACTGATAGCGTGTATTGATGTTTTCCTGGATCAGGACCAGGTTTTCGGGCGGGAAAGGCGAAGGCGCGGAAAAACAGGCATCCTCGTCGTCTCCGCCCAGGAGTGTCCGCACCTGTGACAGTGGCTCCAGTGTGGCAGAAAAGCATACAACCCCCTGCATTGGCGCTGTCACGGAGGCAAAGTATTCAGCCGGGTCCAGACAGAAACAGTCCAGAACCGGGTGCTTTCTGCCGTGCCAGAGGATTGCGTGTACATCCTCTTCACGCTTCAGCGTGCGCATGAGTCCCGTAAGCTGGCGGATCAGTTCGGAGAGCAGACGGTGCAGTTCCGGATCGGGGAGTGCAGAAGCCTCTGGTGTGCACAGAACTTCCAGCAGCTCCGGAAGCAGTGCGCGCAGCTGTTCAGGGAACGTCTCCATGACTCCTTCACGTATGGACGCATCCGTCGGAACCGTGGTGCGGGCGATACGTATGGCCTTCGTCAGTGCGGCATACACAGCATCATGCCGCAGCCGGGCGCCACCATGTGCCGTACGGTATTCCCTGCGGAAGCGGTGGAGGAGTTCTGCGGAAAAACTGCCGGAGAGCATATCACGAAGCCGGTCCGGCAGGTGATGCGCTTCATCAATCAGCAGGGTGACCCTGTGCGGTTTCTGTTCAAAAATGCGCTGCAGACGGACTGCAGGGTCCAGGGCATAATTATAGTCACAGATCACTAGGTCCGCGATTTCGCACAGCGAAAGAGCAAACTCAAAAGGGCACAGGCTGTACTGTTCAGCCAGTTCAGAGATCTGCCCGGGTAGCCATACGCGGGTCTGCATCATCTGCCGGATCGCAGCCTGGTCACGCAGAAAATGCCCGCGTGCTCTCGGACAGACATCGGGATGGCATACATGCGACTCCGGGCACAGGCGGTCCTTGGCATCCAGTACAAGTGTCCACAGAGGGGGATCCTGAGTTCGGATTCGTGTCAGGGCATCCAGAGGCCCCTGACGCTGTGTTGTCCGTGAGGTCAGATAGAAGATCTGATCGGTCAGCCCTTTCCCGAGCGCCTTCAGAGCGGGGTACAGGGTTGCGCAGGACTTGCCTGTTCCGGTAGGCATGGAAGCAAAGAGCCTTCTTTGCCGCTGGATGGCGGTATAGACCTGTACAGCCATGTTACGCTGACCCGGACGCCAGGACGGGTAGGGAAAAGCCAGGCCTGACAGGGCACGGTTGCGTTCATTCCTGTGGGACTCCAGAGCAGACAGATGGTTGCAGTATGCCGTGAAAAGGGCATGAAAGCAGTCTGCACACTGTCTGCGTGAACAGACTTCGGTAAACTCCCGCAGAGCCTGTCCATCCGTACGGACATAGACGAGCCGGACCTGTACCTGTTCAAGGTCTGGCCGGTCGAGACAGAGCATGTGCGCATATACAACCGCCTGTGCCCGGTGCGCGGGGTTCGGCTGTTCGGGAATCGCGGAGGATGATGCGAGCTTGATCTCTTCCACCAGTGGCAGTGTGCCGTCCCGGAAGGCATCCATGCGTCCTGAAATCCGGATTGTGTCCTCTGTTGTCTCGGAAGGAAAATCATGTGTAAGCGGAACTTCACACTGCCAGTCGGCGGTGAGCGTACCCTGGCGCGCGATATGTCCGCTCATGCCTTCCATCATGGCGGACACGCTTCTTGCCGGACGGATGTCTTCCCCGTGATAGGTGAACTCGACCAGGGCGCGTACAGAAAGCTTCAGCAGTGTGCGGCTCATGGCGTTTCCAGTGCAGCCATGAAGGCATGCATGTTTTCCTGGGGTGACACAGTCGGCCGGCCGAGATCTGATCTGGCGCCGCCTGCACAGTGGATTTCCAGCAGGCACAGACCTTCTGCAGCACACAGTTCCTGCATGGCCTGGTGCAGGGATTGCGGGTCAGAGCAGCTGAGAACATGGTCAAACTTCAGGTTCCGGGCCAGCTGCGGAACCTGAACCGATTCAATGGCTGTGGGCATACCGCCTACTGTATCGTGACTCCCGTTGTTGATCAGGACAAGAACGAACCGGTCGGGATGTACATGTGCCAATGTGACCATGGCGCCCATGTGCATGAGCAGGGCACCATCACCGTCGATACAGAAAACACGCTTTTCAGGGTGCGTCAGTGCAAGGCCGAGGGCAATGGATGAAGCGTGACCCATGGAACCGACTGTAAGGAAGTCATGGGCGTGCGTTTCATGCCTGCGTTCCCGGATTTCAAACAGCTCCCGGCTGGCTTTCCCGGTGGTGGAAACGATGGGCGCATTCCCGGTATAGGAGGTAAGGATTTCCAGTGCTTCTTCCCGGGTCATGCTGCCGGGGTGTGTGTAATCGGGCTTGCCTGAGCTTTCCAGAGCTCCCTTGCTGACAACAAAGGCACAGCTCAGTCCACGGCGGAAGCGCTCCCGGAAATCATCCATGACCTGGCTTACCGTATCAGAGGTTGTCTGCTTGGTGAGTACAAAGTTAGCAATATCCATGTCTTCGAGCAGCCTGAGCGTAACCTGCCCCTGGAACAGATGCTGAGGTTCATCGTGCACACCGGGCTGACCACGCCAGCCGATGACGAACAGAACGGGAATGCCATACACCAGCGGATGAAGGAGGGAAGCGGCGGGATTAATGATATGCCCAAGACCGCTGTTCTGCAGATAGACGAGAGGTACATCACCGGTCCCCAGATAATGCCCGGCTGCAATACCGCACGCGTTGCCCTCGTTTGCGGCAATGATATGGTGCTCAGGCTGCTGCTGGTAGCGAAGATAGATCTCATCGCACAGTGGCTTGAGCTGGGAGTCCGGGACACCCGTGAAAAAGGTAGCGCCGGTCAGACGCAGAAATTCAGAAGCGAGCATACAGTTTCCTCCTTAAGAAAAAAGGAAAGACATAAAGCCTTTCCTGACAGAATCCGGTTTACAGATCTGCAATCTTCTCCAGTGCCTGTTTCTGCTCGGAAAGCAGACTCTCGAAGCGGGTGCGGTAATCGGTCACAGTGGTCCGAAGCTCTTCCAGCTGATGCGAGAGAGAATCGCGCTCCTGAGCTATGGAACCAAGCTGCTTTTCAGCCTGTGTCCGGGCATCGGACAGAATCTCCTCTGCCTTTTTCCGGGCGTCGGCAATGGTCTCATCCTTGACTTTCTGAGCCATCTGCAGAATCTCACGCAGAGAGTTCTCACTGCTGTTCAGCGCAGCTTCCTGGGATCTGGGTTCCGGTGCAGGTGCGGGTACCGGCCTTGCACTGGCTGCCTGTGCTTCACGCAGCTGCTGCTGAAGGCTTTTGATCAGGTTTTGCTGATTGTCCATTTCATCGCAGATATCGTCGAGGAACTTGTCGACCTGTTCCTGGTCATACCCGCGGGGTTTGACAGCAAATTCCTTGGTTGCGATGATGTCGGTTGTAATCTGTGGCATAAAGAAACTCCTTTCTGCGTGGCTGGTTGATCGGCAGTATGATGCCGTTAGATACAGTCTAGGAACGGGAAGCATAAATCATCAGCCGGACAGGAAATCTTCCTTTCCGGGTCGGCTCTCCGATCTCAAGGACCCGGATTCGCCCAAACCCCCGGACTGACAGGAGTGTGTCCGGAACCAGAAGCCGGTCCACGCGTGTTTCTTCCCGGTGATTGAGCTGGACAAGACCGGAACGGATCATGTCGGCAGCTTTGGCTCTGGAAAGGTGCAGACAGTCCGACAGCACGGCATCCATGCGGACACTGGCTACTGTAATGCGCAGTTCAGAACCGTCTTCCTGTTCGATAACCGGTGTTTCCGTACACAGAGCTGCCTGCAGACTGGCCCTGCCGGCCTGTGTCCATTCATAGGGCAGACGGCTGGCTATCTCGGGAAGACAGTACAGGAATGCATGATCATTCTGCGCAATCAGGTCACCGAAGAAACTGCGGTCCACACCGAGCCCCATCAGGCTGCCCAGGAGGTCACGATGGGTCGGGTGTGAAAAGCGTGCCGGCCATGTGACAGAAACCCAGACCCCGGTAAACTCAGGCTCTTCGTCTTCAGGGTGAAAACAGTACTGTACGCGTTCTGCATTGTCCCATCCGCCCTGAAAAGAGACGGACAGGCCCTCGGTGCGTGCCAGATGAACCAGCAGGGAAGCCTCACTGCGTGCGAGGAAGCGTCCGGTCACCGGCCGGCCGATGCGGGCAGCACGACGTGCTTCCCCGGATGCGCGGTCCAGAAGACGGAGCTCGTCATCAGACTGAAGTGCCATCAGAAGTACCGCAGCGGGGAGAGCAGCTGACGGATCAGTGAGATCAGAAGCCAGCACACAATCGGCGACCAGTCAAAAATCTGGAACTGAGACGGCAGGTAACGCCGCAGAAAATTCCGGATCGGTGTCAGAACAGGCTCAACGATGGAGTTGAGCAGAACAGTCCAGCGGTTTGCTGCGGGCCGTACCCAGGAAAGAATCACATGAATCCACAGCAGGATACTGAACAGATTCAGAACCAGGTCAATCAGACCCATAATCGCACGCATGCTGGTTACCTCCCTGTACAGATTTCAGACTGCAACCGATAGACGAAGACGGCTGCTGTCAGACGGAATAACGCTGCTGCTGGCCATGACCAAATCCGGTTTCACGGGTGCGTCCGCGAAAGTCGGTCCCTTTCCGGGCTGACCTCGCTTCCTGCTGAAACCCAACTGATTCTTTGGTGGATCCCGGCCAGCGCTGCGCAGCATCCTGCTCATTGAGCTGGCGGAGAGATTCGTAAGGCATGACCATAACATTGGCCGGTGAGATCAGATAGATCGATCGTGAAGAAATCCGGGTGAAGGTATAGCCCATGGTAAAGGCAGCGCCATATAAGAGATCAAGGCAGCGGGTAATCTCATACTCGTCATGGATCAGTTCGGTATTGACAATAATGGATTCTCCGTTGCGCATGAACTCAATGAGCCGGTAACAGGATGCGGCAGAGACCGGCTGCGCCAGGCGTTCCACCATCCGGAAAGCGGTCCCGTCATCTGCAACATAGGAACCGGGGAAATACCGGAGATTGCCCTGGGGCTCCTGGGGTGCTGCCTCGCGGACGGATGCCTGGAATCCCTGCTGCCAGGTTGTATTCTGTGAAGCCTGACTGGCATTGGACGCAAAGGCAAAGCCTCCGTTGGGCACATACCCGGTCTGCTGATAGGTATTCTGCGGCGGGAACAGTCCCTGCTGATACCCGGTCTGTGCCTGGTACCCTGTCTGCTGATATCCGGTTTGTGCCTGATATCCTGTCTGCTGATACCCGGTCTGCGCCTGGTATCCTGTCTGCTGGTACCCGGTCTGGGCGGCATACCCTGTCTGCTGATATCCGGTCTGTGCGTTTACCGGTGCATTGGCAGCGGTATAACCGGTCCGGAAAGTGCCTGTAGCACCATTCCGGTCATTCCGGTTTTTTTTCTTTTCCGGGATCGGATGCCAGCCGGTATATCCACCATTGGAAAGACTGGCGGCCTGTGTGCCTTCCATATCATTCCTTGGCCCCTGGCGCAGATGCTGAACGAAATTATTCAAAGCTTCTTTCAAAGCCATGCCCTGAAACCTCCAAGTGGTTATTCATTGTGTGGTGCAGCCGCTCTGGGCCCGAAAAGGGCACTTCCGATCCGGACCATGGTTGCTCCATGGCGCGCGGCAAGCACATAATCATGGGACATACCCATGGAAAGCTCATCCATACGGATGCCTGCGATCGCCTCACTGCGCATCTGCTCAAAGAGCGCACGCATCCGGGCGAACAATGCATCCAGTGTTTCTGTGTTCTGCAGGTTTGGCATGACAGCCATGAGACCGCGGACATCGAGTGCATCCATATGGCTCAACTCAACAAGAAAAGGCCGGAGTGCATCGATTGCAATGCCGCCTTTCTGAACCTCGCCGACCGGTGATACCTGTATCAGGACCGGCATGCGTCGGTTATGCTTTGCTGCCTGCCGGTCAATCTCCCGGGCAAGTTCCATTCGGTCTACAGACTGGATCAGACAGACATCCTCTATTATATATTTTACTTTGTTTGTTTGCAACCGGCCGATCATGTGTACCCGGAAATCCGGGCCCAGTCCGGGCAGTTTTTCCCGAATCTCCTGGACACGGTTTTCACCGATCTCCGTAACCCCGAGTGCTCTGAGTGGCAGGATCCGGTCCACGGGATGTGTTTTCGTGACTGCAATGAGCCTGGGCAGAGGATAGTCCGTGGCTGCCCGGGCAAGCTGCTGACGTACAAGGGCCAGATTGGCCCGGAGGTCGGATTCCGGTTCTGAAGGCAACATAGGGTCATGTCCTTTCAGGAAAATTGACAGGCAGGATGAGTGCTTCTCAGAAGAGCATGACGGTCTGACCGTCAAAAAGCAGTCCCTGATGGATGGAGGAGACATAGACATCGCTGCCCTGAGTATAGACGATCTGTACCGGGACGAACAGCTGGTTGCTGCCGTCGACGACAACAACACCGTCCATATCATCCTGCCGGTATATGGCACGGGCAGGGACCATCATGGTGGTGATGGAGTCGCCGAGTGTGGCGCGGCAGGTGCGCATATACAGGACCGGTTTGACACTGCTGTTCACCTGCAGTTTCACCAGCAGATCACCGCCGGCGCGTGAGAAATCCACGACCGTAGCCTGCACATTGGTATTCTCCTGCCGCTCGATCTGCAGCTGATAGGTCTGGTCCTTGACGGGATTCCAGTCCTTATCATCCGCGAGCATGAGAACATACCACTGTCCGTCATTGACGGTACGGTAAATGGTCGTCTTGCTCTTGGATGGCTGACTCTGTTCGGGCAGATTCCCCTGAATCATGCGCCGGACTTCCTGGGGGGTGAACTGATCATAGTTTGCCGCAGTCAGACCGTACTCGTACCCGTCGCAGTAGAAGGAGACAATGGATTCCCGGGTGGATACATACTGCTTGGTCCAGGAATCAATCCTCTGCAGCTGAGCCTGCTCATCGTCATAGAGTCGGGAGAGACGCTGGTCTGCGGAATACTTCTGCCTCAGGTACTGCTGGCGCACGGCAATGGCTGTATCCAGCAGAGTCTGCTGATTGGTCAGGTTTCCGCGCATGCCCGCAATGATATCCCTGACTTCACGGGCGCGGAGTATCACATCGGTTTCCACAACCTCCATCCGGGCGTCATAGGTCGTTTCCTGGCGCAGCAATTCACGCTGATAGTCGCGGATCTGGTCACGGTAATCCTGCAGCGTATTGGTTTCCCTGGTGGAAAAACCGGAGGAATACACGTCACAGATGGGCATGGAACGCGCAACCAGACTGCCTTCCTCAGCAATATAGTTGATTGATGTGACACCATCGGCATCATACGGGGTTTCGTTGCGAATGATCAGTGCATCCCCGGTATAGTATGCACCAAGCATACCGGCGCGTACCGTGGCATACTGCTGTGTCTGAGGCGCGTAGTTCTGGAAGACGTACCAGCCAATCAGCAGGACGACTGCAAGGATAATACCGATCTGGAATGCAGTGAGACGGTGCCGTTTTTTTGGCGGAATGCCGTTTTGCATGTCCTGCGGCTGGGAAGGGATGAACCCGGTAGGCTGCTGTCCCTGAACGGGAGGCATCCAGCCCGGGTTGGGCATCTGTTGGGTGCCCGGCATCTGTTGAGTGCCCGGCATCTGTTGAGTGCCCGGCATCTGCTGGGCACCCGGCATCTGTTGAGTACCTGGCAT